>WJJU01000515.1 GCA_014729595.1 Chitinivibrionales bacterium | reverse complement strand
CATCAACTGGACATCATTCGTACCTACCTCGGCCCAATCGAAGAGATCACGGCATATTGCCCGCCTAAAAATCCGCTGCAATTCTACCCCGAGAATGTTCCTGGAAATGTCACACTTATGCTTAAAGCCGCCGGCGGCGCCGTGTGCAATTTCCAAATATTTCACGATCGAGCGGTCACCTACTATCGTCAACCAAACTACACCCCCGTTTATCATCAAGCCCCCGGCCATGAATTCAACATCTCGTTGATCGGCACAAAGGCCTCATGTTACATGCGCATTTACGACGAAGAACTGCATCTGATTAAACTGGACCACGACAACAAAGAGAACCGATTTGACCGTACCGAGGTGTTCTCACCCAACCACCCCGACCTCTCGCATCACGACATGCGTGGCCTACTTCTTAATTTCATCGAAAGCGTCGGTAACGGCGGTCCCGCCGTCGATCCCGCGGAGGACGCACTTGAAACTATGCGACTTGCTTTTGCGGCCGAAGATGCGATAGCACGCCGCGGGACGGTGAACCTGAAAGATTATCGGTAAAAACTCTCGAAAGATTGCCCAACGGCGGAAAAAACTTTCGGCTACTTTGTGAGCGCCGGAAGGTTGTGGCTTGGCTCCGTCCCGAGAACACGCGCCATAAGGTCGAGGAGGTCTTTGGGGTTTGACACCGCGATGAGTTCACGGTTTTCCACCAGGAGTGATACCGGAGATTCGATTCTCAGCGTTTTTTGCATGTCGCGATGCCGGACGAGCATCTCTCCGTGTTCTTCGAGGATAGCCTTGAGCCGCCGTCGAGAAAAACCCAAGCTTTTTAGACAAGCGGATTTGTCTTCAGCTTCGTTACCTTTCATGACACATTGCCTAAGATAGGTCGTGAATTTTCCCGGAGAAGCTTCTCGGAGAGCAAGCCAAGCTAATCCTTCTTCGCGGTGACCGGTATAATTCAGTGAATTGGCCGCGGTATCCGAAAAGTGCCGGACTACGGGAAGTACCGTTATGCGCTTGAATGGGGAATCAATTCGGGCCGCAAGAGCGAGGACTTCTCCGGCTCGGTCAAAATGGGGATCCACAAACAAGGTCACCTTCCCCGGCTGACGCTCGCGCCGATGAAAGTAGTGCCCACTCATAGCTTCGGGACGGAAGGTCAACCGGTTTTGGCGCCGCACGAGCCCGGGAGCTACCTTGGCGTAATTATGCGCCCTTACAACCGACGTGTCGAACAAGTAAAGCGGAAGCGCCGCCGGATCCATGCGGCGAATCAATTCCCGCCCCCGTTCCGTTCCCGCCGAAATTGTTTCAATTCGCGCCCCCGGAAACAATTCGCGGGTAGTCGCGATCGCCGGTTCTTCACTTCGCCAAAGCATGGTGTCCGGCGACACAACCGTAAAGGTAAACGGTACCGGCTCTCGGTACGCGCATCGCCTCCGTCCTTCGTGCTCGACGCAAACCCCCGTCTTGCCGACTTGACGACAATCCTCGTCACGAAGACACTCCGGGAGGGAATCACAGAGATCGATCCCTTCACCGCATGTGCCGCACAGCTTTTGTGCGACGCGAAAGCGGAGGCTGTCATACTCAAAGGGAACGTTGTCCAGCAAGACCGTAGGCGAAGCTTTAATTCCCAGCCGCTCAGACCGGCGATAATGCATGGCGAGTATGCCGTCTCCCTTTTCTTTCACCCATCTTTGAATACGAGCCGTGTCGAGACCCATATCGATTAACGCCCTCTCCGGCGAGACTTTGTCAACCGCTTGAAGATAAAGGAAGTCTCGCCACATCCGCGGATACAGCGCCACAACGGCAAGCCAGAGTTTTTCGGTCCGCATCTCCTCCACGCCGTGCAGCGAAGACAAATCACCGTCTCCGCCAATCGTACCGATAAACCAAAGGCGCATATCAATACACGGAAAGACTTCCGAAAGAGACAATAGCCGGCGAAGCACGGGCAAACAATAGGGGCATTGTCCCATCATGTAGAGATCCGCGGTTGTTCGGGGCGACGGACTGCGCCGAGCCGGCTCCAGGACCGAGTTCACCACCTTGATCACCTCATTATTATGCCCTTGCGAGGAGTGTATGGGAACCCATTCGGCTTGATCGACGGCAAGTCGCTCCTGATCAAGCCGAATATCGGCCAAAGCCATGCGTTTGCCCTGAAAACCGAACTGAAGCATAGTACCGAATCCGACGTCCACCGAGGGAAGCGTTTTCCTTTTGCGGTGTCCGTTGACCACAATGTCGCACTCGGGAAATTCATTTAGCAGTTCGATCGATGCCTGCTCGCCCAAATGAGAGAGAACTACCTGGTAATCCGCCTCCCGAACGAGCGTCGGCCAAATTTCGCGAAGCCGCTCAAACGGAGGATCGACAACCACCGAAGTGTCGGTGGGAAACAGCCGCTCTCGCGTCACCAGCGCGGCTATCGCGAAGGTTTTCCCCTGCTTCGATATCAATCCGTAGGGTTTCGGCGATGCGGCTTCATCCTTGAGGCGGGCGTTCGTGCAGACCAGTGGCAAGCCGGCCTTTTGCGCTTCACTCCACAACCACCCGAAATCCCATCGCAGTTCTTCATCGCCCACCGCCGCGGCATCGTAGCCCATCGCGGCCATACCGCGTATTGCGGCCAGCGTACGTAACGAATCGCGTTTACGTCCTTCGGTGTACGTATCATAAGGCCCCCCCGCCGAAAACCCTCCCGCATCAAGCAAAAGACGCCGGTCGGCATTTATCGATTCCAGCATCGCCGCACGAGCGGCCAATCCGCCGCGTGGTTCTTCGGGGCACGGGCAAGGCCGCACCAATCCATGCGTTTCCGCGGTTACCGCAATTTTAAATCCACACTCTTCGGCCGTTCCGGGATCGGCGATAAGAAACAGCAGTGCAAACACCAGGAAAGCAGCTCCGCTCACATGTACGCGGTATTCAAAATGGGGTAAATCCGTGACGGACAAAGGGTCGCACTCCTTGCGAAGGGGTTGCCCCGTGGGGGCGAAGGACGGCGGTTGCCGGTATGATGGGGGCCGCTATTTTATAAAAATATTTCAGTGAGGGCCTCTCACGTTATATCTTAAACGTTAGGGTGCTTATACCACTAGCCATAGACCAATTCAATTTGACCTTTTGTGGAGGAGTGTATGACAATCACCAAGGTGTTCCTAAACGAAGACGAAATACCCCGCCGGTGGTATAATATTGCCGCCGATCTGCCCAGTCCGATTCAGCCGCCGCTGGGGCCTGATGGAAACCCCCTTACTCCGGAAGCCCTTTCTAAAATATTCCCAATGAATATTATTGAGCAGGAAGCTAGTCAGGAGAGGTGGGTGGATATCCCGGAAGGCATCCTTGAATTGCTCTATCGGTGGCGCCCCGCTCCGTTGCGCAGAGCGGTGAATTTGGAAAAAGCACTCGGTACGCCGGCAAAGATTTATTACAAGGACGAAAGCCTATCTCCTCCGGGAAGTCACAAACCAAATACCGCCGTGGCGCAGGCTTGGTACAACAAGCAGTTCGGCACCAAGACAATAACCACCGAAACCGGAGCGGGTCAATGGGGAAGCGCACTGTCGTTCGCCTGCTCACTGGTCGGCCTTGAATGCAAAGTCTTCATGGTACGAATCAGTTTCGACCAGAAACCGTTCCGCAAAATCATGATGCAAACATGGGGCGGCAAGTGCATTGCATCGCCCAGCAACGAGACCGAAGCCGGACGGCGGTTTCTCGCGAAGGATCCCAATACCCCCGGAAGTCTGGGAATGGCGATCAGCGAAGCAGTTGAAGCGGCGGTAACCGATCCGTCGGGCACGACGAAATATTCTCTGGGAAGCGTGCTCAACCACGTAATGCTCCATCAGACAATTATCGGCCTGGAAGCAAAGGCGCAGCTCGACAAGCTCGGTATCAAAAAGCCCGATGTTGTCATTGGGTGCGCCGGTGGGGGGAGCAACTTTGCGGGATTGGCTTTCCCCTTTGCCTACGATAAGATCAATGGGGACGACATTGAAATCATTCCGGTCGAGCCGACCTCGTGTCCGACCATGACGCGCGGCATCTATGCCTATGATTTCGGCGATACGGCCGGCATGACTCCCCTGTTGGCGATGCATACCCTCGGTCATAGTTTTGTACCGCCTCCCATCCATGCCGGAGGACTCCGGTACCACGGAATGGCCCCTCTCGTATGTCAGGGGATTGTCGAGGGGCTCATGGCCCCCCGCGCGATTGGGCAAATAGAATGCTACGAAGCCGCGGTGCAGTGGGCACGGACCGAAGGATTGATAGTGGCGCCCGAGAGCAGTCATGCCGTTGCCGCGGCAATCCAGGAAGCAAATAAGGCAAAAGAAGAAGGTAAAGAAAAGGTAATTCTTTTTAACCTCAGCGGCCATGGAGCAATGGACCTGTCGGCGTACGACAGGTACCTGAGCGGCGAATTGCAGGATCATGCACTGCCGCAAGAAGAGATCGACCGCGCGGAGTCGGAACTCAAGGATCTTCCGAAGCCCGAGGTAAAAAAGACCGGCAAATGGTAGCAACCGGAATGTCGAGCATATCATGACGAAGCGTCAAGAGGCGTCATTCGAACATTATCCATTTTAGGGACGCTTAGCGCGTGCTCCGGTCACTTCGGGAGCCGTTATGACCGGAGCACCCATAGGCTCGATTCGACTTTCAATTGCTCAATATGGTAAGCGGCGACAAGCTGTCGGCGGGATATTAACCCCATCGATGCGTAAGAATCCGGTGGACATGTATTCAAGTAATTGAATTATTATGTCATCCGGATTTTTGCCCTCTGGGAAAGCCCCTCGGCATCCAATCGTAACGCGTGCGCGGGACCCGGTAAGCGTTCACTCACACCCTTCCTGGTGTGGCGCTTTTACGCCGCCGGCGCAAGCACGCTTCGCGCGGCACATCGTGAACCGGCGTGCTCTTCGGCCGCCATTGCCTTCGATTCCCCGCACCGACTCACGCTTGAATACCGAGGAACTTTTTCTACGATAGGAGTAATGCAATGATTGAAGACCATGACAAGCGTACGCGACGCTGCCCTCGCCTGGGGCATACGAT
>WJJU01000514.1 GCA_014729595.1 Chitinivibrionales bacterium | reverse complement strand
ATCGAAGAGTTTCTTTAGAAAGAAACGTCTCTTGCGTTACGACACCGAGCGCATTCTGATAACGCGACGGATCAAATTTTCTCAAATCAATGCCGTCAACAAGAACGGCTCCACTATCGGGATCCGTGAGGCGAATCAAGAGATTGAACAGCGTCGATTTACCCGATCCCGAGGCGCCGACGACGGCGATAAACTCGCCGGGGTTAACGGATAAGTTTATTCCGTGAAGCACCTCGTAACCACCCTCGTACGAAAAGCGAACATCCTTTACATCGATTCTCCCCCTCAACTTAGGCACCGGCACGGGGTTTTCCGGCGGTGTAACGCTTGGCGGTGTATCCCATATTTGCAGCACACGCTCAAGAGGAACGATTCGTAAACGCAAATTCGCCCAGAGACTGATAATTTTCCTCATCGGTTTCTGCATTTCCTTGAGAAAAAGGACCGCCGCGATGACCGTTCCATAGGTTATTTGGCCGCGGATGACCTGATACATAAGAAACAGTTGTACCCCATTTATACGCCACCATCCAAAAAAGCCGGGGGGGTTGAGGAATACGTGATCGGCCAGATAGAGCATCTTGCGCAACATCTCGACACGCATTTGAATAGCGACACGATTTACGAAACTCGATCCCTCGGCCTTGATTCGCCCGAACGTCTTAACCGTTTCGATTCCCGCAAAGCCCTGTTGCATTCGTCCGTCCGCAAGCTCCTTTGCTCTGCGACTATAAAAATCGATCGACTGCTTCAGTTTGGCAATCCAATTCACCATCATGATATTGAACACCTCGTAAATGATGACGAACCAGAGCAAGGCCGGGTCGAATACACCCATGAATATCACAAACAATGTGAACGTATATACATTGCTTACCAGATTCGCCATGGTACTCCAGGCAAAGGCGGTAGCCAACGAAGCATCCTTGTGCATCCGGTACATAAGTTCGCCGATTCCCTTGCGCTCAGCTTTCGCAATGGATAATCGTTGGATACGATTGTACAATTCCGCCTGCATCCACAACCCCAGCTTCATCAGGCAATTGTTGCCGATAACGCTTTCAATGCCTTGCTTAATTCCGAAATCCGCAAAATTGCTGAGCACAATCAAGGCGGCGGCAATGATAAAGAGGCGCCAATCCTGGTCCGGAAGCGCCTGGTCAACGATCGCTCGTTCCAGAAAAGGGACAAGCACCAAGACGTTTCCGAAAGTAATGCCTATAAGGATATACAATACCAGATAGCGACGATACCCCTTCAACGTTTTCAGCGATCGTACCAGGAGCCCCAAATCATCCTTAATGGTTCTCTTCTTGAGCTTCACCCCCTCATCGAATTCGGGGCTTCTGTGCCACTTTGGATCGCCAAATTCAACTTTTGAATTAATTTTCATTATGCGGATCCCTTATTCTGTTGAGCCCACAGGTTTTGGTAGGTCGGCGACGTCTCAAGAAGCCGCCTGTGGGTTCCAAATGCCTCTATTCCTCCCGAAGTCAGCACGGCAAGCTTGTCGACAAACAGGACGGGGCTGATGCGATGTGATATAATCATCGTCGTAACCCCCCGGGTCACCTTCTGGATTGTCTGGAACAATTTAGTCTCTACGACGACGTCGACATGCGCCGTGGGTTCATCGAAAATAAAAATTTTAGGATTGCGCAACAGAGCCCGTGCGATCCCGATGCGCTGTTTTTGGCCGCCCGACAACTTGGTTCCTTCCCCAAGAAAGGTATCCACGCCGTCTGGAGACTCTTCGACCATTTGGGTTAATTCGGCATCCTCAACGGCTTGCATGATTCTGTCGTTGGAGGCGTACATATCCCCGAACCTGATGTTTTCTTTGATACTACCCGAGAAGATATGCGTATCCTGCATAACCACTCCGATTTGATCCAAAATACTCTTAAGACGGTAATCGCGAATATCTTTTCCATCAAGCAAGACACTTCCCTCAACGGGATCGTATAGCCTCAAGAGCAGCTTAAAGATCGTGCTTTTGCCCGCTCCCGAAGGCCCGACGAATGCGACACGTTGACCGGGCTCAATTTCAAAGGACACGTTTTTCAGGATGGCGGGCCCTTCACCGTCGTACGAAAAGGTAACATTATCAAGCGCAAAGCGTCCGGTAAGCTCATCGATACGGGGTGCGTTGGGCTTATCCTTGATCATGGGAGTAAGCCCCATGGTCTCGTAAACACGGCGCGCCGGAACCATTGACTTACGAAAATTTTGAACCAACATCACGAATCGCGTGATCGGCGCCTCCAACTGCGCCGCAATCATAGTTACCAACCCCAGATCTCCGAGAGTCATCGCCCCCTGCAAGACGCGAACATACACATAAATGCGAATCACCCTCCCCCAAATAAACTCCTGAAGCAGAAATTTTTGTATGAATCTTCCGAGAAACCATAGCTTGACCACCGCCAGTTTGAAATACATCTCTTGCGTGCGCAACAGCACTTGTACATACCGGCGGAATGCGCGGTCCGTTCTCCCCAAAGATTTAAATGTCTTTAGCCCCGCCACAATATCACGCTCAACCGCAAACCGCTCTTGATTAACCTCGCGCCATTGCAGTTCGATTCGGTTCCCATAGGT
>WJJU01000513.1 GCA_014729595.1 Chitinivibrionales bacterium | reverse complement strand
GTTCAGTTCACGCTGCAATAGTCCACGCCAGCCGGTTTCCTCACCAAATGCCGCAAGAGCATTTATGGTCGGGCCGGCAAGAAGAGCCTGAATGACGCCCATCCAAAAGGGATGGAACGGAAACTCTTCCGCCTGCCGACGCATCTCTTTCAATTGTTCCGGTGGAAGGCTCTCGGATAGTCGTTGATAAAAACCCTCAAGGTCCGGTGAGTAGCTCACTCCGGGGAAAAGCAAGCTGAGCCCGAATGTCGCCGAGGCTATAACCACCGGCATAAGCCAAGCAACGGCAAACCAACCGTTGAGCCGAATCGGAAACCCCAAAATACCCTTAAGACCATCGCCCTGAAAAACTCGCTCAACAATGACGGCCGCCGCTAGCGGCATGAACATATAGATTACCGCTACGATGATCGCCGCCGGTGTATTCCATTTGCCGCCAAGCAGATAATAGGCGCCCGCAATAGCCCAGCTCAACGCGTAAGTGATCAGTACAAACCAGGTTGCTTTCGTAGGTATGTACACCACAATCCCCCAAACTATTGGTGCGTAAGATAGTACTTTGGCCGTTGATACGCCGAAAATAGGTCTTTCGAAACGGACATGCAAAAGACCGGCATCGTATGGCTTCGATCCGCCTTGTCATAAGCCCCATATCGCCGCCGGGAGCTTGAACACGGGTTTGACTACAGCGGCCGATACTTTTTTGGCATCCCAAGAAGGCGTTGTGTTGCGAGGGATCTTAGTGAAAAATCTATCGGTAGGCGAATGCCTGCTGCTCAAAGTAGCGACGATATTCACGCGCAAGTCGTGGTATTGTGCGCATGCCGGAGGGTGACAGATACGAAGGTGGGGTTCCTTTTTCGATACTGGCGGCACAATCGAAGATAGGAATTATGCGATGATCCGCGCGCGGCGTTTGAGGATGCCGCAAATGAAAATAGGTGGGCGTAATCGTTACCGCTCGCGGTCGCACCACCCGTCCGCCGTCCGGCATAGTTCCTTTTTCGATTTGTATACTGACTATCTCGGCCATACGATGCAAGGGATGCCTCAGCGCCCATGATGTAATGCTTCCGAGCGAATAAAAACAGAGTGTCCGTCGCCCGTCCCGCGTATAATACCATTCAGCCGGGTTCAAAATGTGTGGATGATGCCCGAGTATAATGTCAATTCCGGCTTCAAGCAGGTCATGCGCCCGCGAAACAATCCGTTCGGGAGGATAATACTCGAACTCGAGCCCCCAATGATGGAGCGAAACAATAAGGTCCGCGCCACGGTTCCGTGCGTCCGCGGCATGCCGTCTGATTAATGATGGATCATAATCGCGCTCACGAAGAGCGTTGAAACGGACAAGATTGGTTCCATACTCACACCCTTCATCAAGCGGAATACTGTTGGTCGAGAAGGTGTATGCCAAGAATGCAACTTTCACTCCCTCCACCTCGATAATGGGAAATTGATCCCGCTCTTCGGCCGTGCGGTTGGCGCCTACATGAACTATACCGGCTTGGTCAAGATAGTCGCATGTCGAAACGATACCCCCATGCAAAGAATCGTTTATGTGGTTGTTGGCCACCGAAACCACGTCGAACTTCCCAAAGCGCTCATCACCCAACAGTGGCCTTGCATGAGACGGTGTCACGGAATAGCGAAGCAGCTTCTCGATGACCCGGTTTTCGTTGACCGCGAACTCGAGGTTGCCCACCACCAAATCGGCGTCAAAGAGGTACTCCCCCACTTCATCCCACAGCCCACCGCTCAACGGCGGCATTAGATCGCGCCGTGTCATCAAATCGCCGACGGCCCGCAGGGTAAAGGTTCGTACCTCCCGCAAGTCTTCTTCTGCGCCGGGCATTCGGTTCTCCCTAAAGTGCGCCTCCAGATCGGTGCCGGCGGCGGCGCGCCGAATGGGATTAAGATACTTGGTGGAATAATACCACTCCCAGTAACCTGGTATGCGGTGAGCATAGTCGCTTTCGGTCGGCAAAGGCCTTCGTGCGGGAAAGAAGGCCGGCATGACTATGAGCACGCCAAAAAGTGCTATAAGACCAAGCACGGCATAAACTATGTATATCGCCACGTCTTTATTCCTCTTTCTTTTTTGCAATCGGAAGTTCGATCAACCAGGCAAGAACTATTCTACCGTGCCGTAGCGCCATGAACACGCGCGCTCCGGCTTATATCGGCGAGATACCCTATCAGATTCATAATGTGTGCGCCGATAGGTGATTCTATTGCGGGAATGTGTCAATTGTGCGGACTCGATCGAATGAAAATAATTTTGCGGTATGAATGCGACATCGTTTGCGACTCTTGCGGTTTAATCCTTTTTTCGGCATAGGCCGCGAAGTATCTCCAAAGTGGCCGGACGATTTGTCAGGAACGTCGATTTGTACTGACCGGCGCGAGCAAGACCGCGTTTGATCAACTGCTCTTTAAGTCCCTCGGTGGATCCTTTCCGCAGCTCGAACATGATCGGCTGAGCGAGCCGTTCCGATCCGCGTTTGATTTCGTACTCCGGGTTGAGCGCACGCAACCGACGATCTACTACATCGCAAAACGTTCGCCGCTTCTCCTCGGCTACGCCTTGCCCGAATTCAACGAAAAACCGGTAACACAGCTCCGCTTCGTCACAAACGAGGCAATAGAATTCTATCTTACACTCTCTCGCGCGTGACGACTCCTCAACCGCTTGAATTACTTGTTCCTCGGCAAGCTTTTCTCCGGTAATGCTGGTAATCCCCTCCCCCTTTTGGATAAACCTGAAAAGCGGGATTGTGTCACGAAAACCGGTAATTTCCACAAGATCATTGATATCGTACCGAAAAAGACCGCTGCCGTTACTGAAAAGTAAAAAATAGCGTTTACCAACTTCAACATCATGCGCCAAAAGCGTTCGCGGCTCCGCCTCGTTTCGCGCCGATTCTTCGACAAACTCGAAATGGTAGATATGCGCGGCAAGCGCGGAGTAATCCCAATCATTACCGAGCACCAGCCCCGCCCTGCCTTCACTCGCCTGGTAGCCGAAAGCACGAAGTACCGTGGTGGTTGGATAGTAGCCCGCCAATCGTGGAAGCAACAGTCGAAAATTTCCTTGCTTCCACACGTTGACCAGAGCAAGGTTCGGCCAGTAATGCTTTGGCCTCAGATCGTCACCATAATGCGCCATGAGTTGTTCGAGTTCCCGCGACCGTCGTGGGTCGGGTCGAAACCAGGCTAGCGCCTCATCACGCACCGACGGGTCAATTTCCGCCGCAACCGCTGCATTCAAAGTCCCGTCGCGTGTATCACGCACCAACTCGTCGAAATGCTCCATAACCGTGTGGTGGAACATGAGTAGATTCGAAGGGCTGGGGGAAATTATGTAGGTGATGTCGGCCGCAAGCGCGCCTCTCATCATAGCGTAGTATTTCTTGTGATAATCCCTAATACAAATAAGAGGATACGGAACCGAGTAGGTACTCTTGAGAATGCCGGGAATGTTGCGGTAAATCATGCCGGAGATAGAGCCGTACGGCTTGCCGTCTTCAACCGTTCCATCCTCCGCCGGCGCGACAGCGGATAAACTCTTACCGTCATAAAGACGCGGATTGTCTTTCAGGCAGGAATAGAGCCACAACCTGCTGAGGCCACTGTACGCATTTCTGAAATAATCCGGTGAGACGGGAATCAGCTTGGGCTTGGCGGTCGTACCGCTCGTTGTGTTGTAGCATAGCGCCTCGCCGGGGAACAAAACATCCGTTTCACCACGGCACATGCGTTCAACGTAGGGGCGATGGTATTCAAAATCGCAGATCGGTATCGCCCGTCTGAATTCATCGACCGTCCTGACCTTCCCCAGCCCATGATCACGTCCAAATGCGGTATTGGCGGCGGTATCCACCATTTGCTTCAGGACCGCGCTTTGAGTTGCGCGCACGTCACGGGCCGCTTTCTCGAATCGTGCCAAGTGGGGACGGCCCACCATGGACACTAACGCTTTTCTGAACCACGGTTGTTCCGAGAGTCCCTTTATCATTGCTTTTTGCTCCGGAAACGCGGCTTTTCGACCCCGGCACGCCTTCTCAGACCTTAACCGTCATCCTTCGAGAGTCGTTTTACACAAGCGCCGATGAATCCCCGAAACAACGGATGTGGATCGATCGGCCGAGATTTGAGTTCGGGGTGGAACTGCGTGCCGACAAACCACGGATGATCTTTGAGTTCCACAACCTCCACCAAGGTTCCGTCCGGCGACAGCCCCGACAGCACCATCCCCCCCTC
>WJJU01000512.1 GCA_014729595.1 Chitinivibrionales bacterium | reverse complement strand
GAATGGGGATAGTCTTTTCTAATTGTTTTAGAGGTTTCCGGGCCAAACTCTTTCTCAACGGGTCGATTTAATTTTTAACTTCGTTTTAAGCGAAAAAAGTTCAGGGAGCATGTCGTAGCGATTGAAATCACCCATACGCAATAGTACATAATCAAGATGCTCATTATTGAAAACTGAGAGTTCTTGCGAAAGCACCGAATCTAAAGTTTCTTCGTGGAACCTCGAAATTGCTACCATTAGATTACGCCATAATGCTCCAGTCGCGCTACCAATATATCTGTACGCTCTTAAGCATTCATTCAATGTCGCAGTATTAGCATAATACAGGGATGCCCAATGCTTTATTTCCTCATCTTTGGATTCTAACATGGTTCTGAAGGCGACATCTACCAACATACTATCTCTGAACAGACGCATTGGCATAGATATTGTTTTCCAGTCAAACAAATCTAATTCATCATAAAAAGCGCTTGCTATTTCTCCTGCTCCTCGAACACGATTTTTCTGGAGAATTTCGATAGCCAGGCGATGGTACAAATTACTTTGTTTGCCAAAACGAATAATTGCCCCATGCGCCGCATTGTTATCGACTTTCGCTAAATTACGAAGGATTTCCTCAATTTCTTCTGTTTTGTACTTTAATTTGAAGTCTTCGCACTCAAGCAAATTTACAAGTGAATCAACTTGATTGTTTGCCAAAATAATTCTGACAAAAAACAAAATGATGAGCAGTGTTTTCATAAGAAGTCCTCATTTAACGACCAAGAATTCCGACCAATGCACTAAAAACCTATCCCCATTGAGGCTACCACTTTTATCCTGATAATCCATTGGTTCAATAATATCAACAATGGTTTTTGAGGGGTAATTTTTCTGTAAGAATCGCACAAATGACTCTTTGGAATTTGCAGCTCCACTACTGGTTTCTAACTCAAACTGTTCTTGTGTCGCATGATACGGACACCACCCCCAGGACAGTTTCACAAAATTGCCGCATGCCGGGCAGACGATAAAGGAGGAATCCACATATTTGAACAGGTTCACGAAAATGCCCAACTTTTTCAATCCTCGGCCCCCAGTTGCAGTCCTTTGAGAATTATTTTGACCGCATCGCCGGCCGCGCCGCTCGTTTCCACTACAATGACAGAATAGCGGCATAAAGCAAAGAAATCAGCGCCCCCATTCCCGGCTCCTGCCGGACGCACCAAGCCGGTACCCTGAGAGACGAAGCTTTTTGATGAGCGAAAAAGCCGCGCGTTCGGCCGCCGACGCTAATCCCCATCACCCATACCCCAGTCCAACGGAAGGCCGATTGGGGCGTTTTGCTTTTTCTTTTTTTCGAGAATGGGGATTATCTCGTCAAGTTTTTCGAGCATTTGTTCAACATCCTTGATTTTCTGTGTTTTGGCAACGCTCAAATAGGGTTGGTAATCATCGGGGATCATCTCCTCGACTTCTTTAAGCTTTTCTTCAACCTCCGCTATTTTCCGCGGATCGCTTTGCTTCAGGAGACGGGCTTTAAGAGCGTAGAGGTCGGGGAGGAAATCGTAGCGGGAGTAGAATCGGAAACCGTAGTACACGATTGCATCGAAATCATGATGAGTTAGAGGATAGTTATGAAGGAATTCTTTTACGTTTACATTAAGTAGGCTGTCATTGAACCTGAGCTGGGAAACAAGCATTACATCGTATGTTCCCAATGTGTCGCCGTTTTGTATAGCCTTGCCGATTCGAATCACTTCCCTGTATGCTCCGTTTTCCATGAACGCATGATGAAGAATGCCTCTGATTTTGGTTGTATCATGGTTTAGGGCAACACTGAGGAAGACATCTGCGATTATCGTGTCATTTGCCACCCGTTCTTTTTTCATAAATTCCAATTTCAAACGCAGCCATTCTCTTTTACTAAGCACACTTGCATTCTTTTGGAGCCATGATGGAAGGCCTGTCCAATTCATTTCTAAAAGATCATCCAGAACATAATCTCTGAATTCGAGATTGGCTTCAACGTATGTACTCAATATCTTCACTGCTTTTTCCTGACAATGAGAACGGATTCTCTCTATATAATATTCCGCGTTAACATGCGTCTCTGATGATAGAAAGAGCGAGTCTCTCAGCTTGTCACAATTATCCGCGAATGAGCAGCTTACAAGAAAGAGTAAGCACATAAGAAGCTTTGTAAATACATGCATGTTTTGCTCCTCATTTAACTACTAAAAACTCTGTCCAGTGTACAAGCAGCCGCTTTGGCCTTAGCTCTCCAGAAGGGAAAGTGGTATTAAGGATAGATGTAATTGTCGGATCATCGCTAATTCCATTATCACTTACGTGAGAGTAACTATTCAAAAACGACTGAAATTCATAAAAATATTTCCCATCTTTTCCCCTGTCCTTCAACCCCAACAACTCCAACGTCGCATGATACGGACACCACCCCCACGACAGTTTCACAAAATTGCCGCATGCCGGGCAGACGATAAAGGAG
>WJJU01000511.1 GCA_014729595.1 Chitinivibrionales bacterium | reverse complement strand
TGTTAAATGAGTTTACCCCACTCGTCGGTTCTGAGGCACTCGAAACCACCGAAGGGTAACAAAAAAATATTCTTGGTTCACCATCAAGGATTCTTTTACGTAAAGAGCCAAAGCAAAACCGCGATCTCTTACCCAATCGATTCACCCTCGAATAAAAACCCTCACAACCCCCACGCCCGCCATGAAAGCGATTGCGGCCCCGGAAAAGGTCAAGAAAAAGTAGAGCGAGGCTATCAAATAATGACCGACACGTACCATTTGAAGAAGTTCGTAAATCAGGGACGATAAGGTTGTAAATCCTCCGCACACACCGGTGGCCAAAAAGAGCCGCGCTTCGGCGGAAAGAAACGGTATGTCTTCGCTCAGGCCTACCACAACCCCGATGAGCAGACATCCCGCGGTGTTGGCAACGAGCGTTCCATAAGGGATGTTGATGTGAAGCCCTTGAAGCATGAGGGTCATCGCGTAGCGAAGCATCGCGCCTAAAAAACCTCCCGCTCCAACATATATATACGGTGGTACGGTCCGCATTGACATCGCTCCGAATTTAAGACACCGCGGCATGGCGCTTGGTATTTTTATGATTATCGACACGACGCCCAACCCCGGCAAGAACTATGTTTTTGCGCAACAATGAAAATAGGTATTGACGAGCTTAGTTTGTCCATAGCCGCCTGATTTTGATTAGGCCGCCTATTCGCTTCGCTCGCCAATTATCTTTTGCGTTAACGGTAGTTTCGCGGAACGGCCGTGTTCGACGGGTACTTAGTTTCGCGGAGCCGAATCGGTGCAATCACCTATTTACCAATCCCCCCTTTTCACCGCTTTCGGCGAAGGGTGAAGGACTCGCGATAATGAGGAACGAAAAGCAACAGCTCCTCGTTTATGGCTATGGGAATCCCGGCCGGAGCGACGACGGGCTTGGATTTGCTTTTTGCGAAGCTATAGAACGGCTTGGTCTGACGGATATCGCCGTCCAAACAAGCTACCAGATTAATATCGAAGTTGCTGCTACCTTGGCGGAAAACGACATCGTTCTTTTCGTGGACGCCTCCCGAAATGACATTGAATCTTTTCGGTTAGCTCCCTTACGGCCTTTGCCCAGTCTTTCGTTCACCACCCATGCGATGTCTCCGCAAGCGGTGCTCGCGCTGTGTCATGAGCTATACACAAAAAAAACGTCGGTATTTATTCTCGAAATCAAGGGTTTTGATTGGGGGTCGGGAGAATCGCTCAGCACCGCGGGAAGCAATAACCTCCGCGATGCCGTGACATTTATGGCGCCCCTCCTAAAAGAACCTACCGCCAAACGACTTCATGACGCATCGACCCGTTGTGCGAATCCATAGCGCTCGGCAGGCAACCGGCCATTAAGAGCCGCCCCAAAAACTACATTAAACATCTCCTATCCTCACGCAAAGCGAGAGAACAGGAGAAGTATGAGCGACTTGTTGATGATTTTCGGGGATTGGAATCCGGCTTGAGCGCGGGAAATTAGTTGATCGAAGCCGTTGCTTGGCCTAAAAAGCGCCTGCCGAGTCGCAATCTTTGCATTATGCCGTCGCCGTCACCGGCATACGCCCTTCAATTTGGCCTTTGCCCCATGATGAGCGGCGGCTTTGCCCATTTTGCCTGCTCCCATCACGGTCTTAAACAAGCCTTTGCGTACGGGTTTCGCCATAAGCATCTTCCGTGTCGGCCGCCATTTTATCATGCGCCATGCTCCTTTAGCCGCAACCCGACGAGTCCAACGGGCTCTCACCCATGCGACGACCGCCGCCGACGCCAGTACCGGTAGTGCGACGACCGAGACGGCCGCTTTTTTTCCCAAAGCCATGGTGTACTCCTCTCTCCAAAAACGAAAGTGCAATTGTCACTGTGTTTTCCATATCGATAGCGGCGCCCCATAATTCCGTTCCGGAGTACCGACAATTCATTTACCCACACGCTTCTCTAGCAATATTTGTGCCGCAGGTCGACGGAGCGTCCGCGGCGACACCATGCGATGCAAGCTTTCCGTATTTTCGGATCGCCTCACGGACGTCGGAAAACGCCTCGTGTTCGGCGTATCGATGTCGTCGCCGTTTCCCCTTCAATGCGCACCAGCTTAACATCGAAAATCAGAACCGCATTAGGCGGTATAATGGGCGGAATACCACTTGCACCGTACGCCAGCTCGGGCGGCAAATAAAAGCGATATTTACCCCCAACCTTCATTAAGGGGATACCTTCCGCCAAGCCGGGTATCGCCCGTTCAAGATCCAGGGCAACCGGCGACGTTACGCTGTCGAAAACCGTGCTGTCCGGAAACATGCCCACATACTCAATCCATACGGAATCACTCGATTCGGGCGAGGCCCCCCTTCCCTCCTGGAGTACTTCGTACTGAAGGCCTGATTCAGTCGTTTTCACACCGGGCTTATTCTTGTTTTCCGCCAGGAATTCCTTGCTCGCTTCGTCGCGCTCCCGGGCAAGCTGTTCTCGTTCCTGCTCGAATTGCTGCTGGGCTCTCATCGAAAGATCACGCCGAATCGAATCGGCGGCGGCGGAATCAATAAGTTGAGTCCTGTTCTTTAGTGCATGTTCGACACCCAGCATAAACGAAGAAATTTTTATGTCCTCATTCAGCTCTTCGAGCTGTGATCCGACATCGCTGCCAATGACATAACTCAGGCTGTCGGTTGCATCGCTCAATTCGTTTCCATTGCCGCCGTTGGAATTGAGTCCGTCCCCCCCCATAGTACATGAGACAAGAAACCCGAGGAGCGGTATGATATGCGTCGTAGCGTTATGAATCGATTTCATGATTTCTCCTTCCCGCCGCTAAGCGCCCCCTCTTTTCTCTTGACGATTGTCGTTTGAGCACCAAAATGCAGATTCAATATCTCAAAGCGCAAGGAATATGCCACCGGCGTTACTAATGGAATTAGCCTGGAATAAGTTGATAGGCGACGGCCGTTCGCCGGGCTTGCCTGCGCAAGCTTACCTTGGGCGGCGGAGCGATCGATCCCGAATACATTTTTATTGAGTGTTCCGACTTCGATATTCAACGTTATTTTTGCGGCTGATCACCATGCCACTCAGTTTGGGAATGATTGGCTCGCTCGTCCTGTGCGGGCCGCCTCCCTACTCAAAGCAACCCACCGCAAATTGTGATATGCATTCCCAACACACTTCTTCATTTAAAGTCATGAGCTTCAATTTGCGCCGCGGTGACGCCAACGACGGGTGCAACCATTGGCAAAAGCGACGCGATATCGCCGTCGCGGTGATCCGTGATGAAATGCCCGATATCGTCGGACTACAGGAGGTGCTTCCCTCTCAACTGGGCTATCTGCGGCAGGCATTCGCGGGCTATGATATTATTGGGTGCGGTCGAAGGGAGGATCGCAGAGGCGAACATGTAGCACTCATGGTTCGAAGGTCCCGATTTTGTATCGATACCAACGCAACATTTTGGTTTTCCGAAACCCCGGATGTGGCGGGTTCGACCCATTGGGGAAACCGATTGCCGAGAATTTGCACGTGGGCTCGTCTAAGCGACAGGATGAACGGAGACTCTCTCTTATGCCTGAATCTTCATCTTGACCATCTCTCCGGGCGTTCCCGTTATCGCAGCGTACAATTACTTCTTCAACGAGCCGGTGAACTCGCCGATGGAGCCGAGGTGATCGTGACGGGCGATTTCAACGCTTTGGCATTAAGTCGATGCATGCGATTGATGAGCGGCAATCAATATGGATCGCACCGCGACTCGACAAACTACTTGCCTCCGGTAGTCGATACCTATCGGGAAATAAACGGCTTTCGTTGGCTTTCTTCGACACATCACTGGTTCACCGGCCGCCGCTTTGGTCCCAGGATCGACTATATATTTGCTTCGGCGTCGGCCTACATTCTCGACGCCCGCATTCTGCGCGCAAATCTTGACGGTCGTTATCCCTCCGACCATTTCCCGATAGTTGTCGACCTTGACTTTAGCGCACCCATGGGCGAAGAACACCGCCATTTTCCACGCCTCGAGCGGCGTGAGGCGCTTCCGTATCATTCGGAGGACACGATGAAAATCAAGGGCTGAAAACCGGTAGGAGCATCACAACAACCACAACCGGTAAATCACCACTCAGTAAAGAGTCCCGAAGCAATTTGTCCATTGCCTCACGGTTTCGGCTTTAAGAAGCGTTTCAAAGCTCCCGGGTCGCTCAAATCTCTGGCGAGGAGCCCGATGAGGAAGCCGATCGCGGAATCCGCGACGGACGGAAAAGCCGCATAGGCCAATGAGGCGTATTCTCAAAGATATTTTCGAGGCTGTCCCGACGGTGGCAGCCCCCCCTAACAGCCGGTCGGCGGCGGTGAGAGTTTAACGATGCTTCTCCAAGCGCCCGCCCACGACGGCTCCGGGGTTTGATCTCAATCAGCATTCTTGTGGTATTGCGACTTCATCCCTGATTTTCGATGAGCCGCCCTTTCGAAACTGGAATAGTGCTCTGTTCGTCTTCAATCATACCGGTTTTGCCGGACCACCATTCTCGCCATCTTTCACGATCGGCGCCGTAATCCCTTCCGGTCATCAAAAACAGCGCATATTCGGCATTTTTCCGCACGACATGGCTTTTATCATCGAGCCCCTTGATCAGAGAGGCTATGTCGGTGTGAAGATGAAGTGATTTTGTGGCGGCTGAAGCGACTTCGGGGTCCGGATCATTGCACGCCTGTGCCAGCGGCTCGATCGACCGTGTGTCCCGAAAGGCGCCCAACGCTTCGGCCGCCCCGCTCCGAACGAACGGACTCTCGTCCTTCAGCGCCTTTATCAATACATCAACGGACCCGGGAGCACGGATTTTTCCCAGCGCCAGTGCCGCGTTTCGTCGAACAAACG
>WJJU01000510.1 GCA_014729595.1 Chitinivibrionales bacterium | reverse complement strand
GTATATGGGTCGGATGGAATCGCGCATTGCCCGCTTGTATGTTGTCGAACCGCGGAAAATGGGCCGACGACACGTGGGCCAATTGGTCGGTTGAGCTTCTTCGAATGCCCGTGGGCGCTCGTCTTTATTCGACGGGGGAGATTGTGAAAATTGCTCTGTGCCAACTCAACCCGATAATGGGTGATATAGCGGGTAACACGGAGCGCGTGGCGGAAGCGTTGGCGCAATCCTCGCGGCAATCGCCCGACTTGGTCGTTTTCCCCGAGCTTTTTATCCAAGGATATCCTCCGCGTGATCTGCTTGAGCACGACTGGTTTATCGAGCAGGGGCACCGCGCGCTCGATCGAGTGTGTGAGTTCTCCCGACGGTATCCGGGGGTCGGCATTCTTGTTGGAACGGCCGTACGTAAGCCATCGGGTGAAGGCAAAGGTCTTCTTAACGCCGCGGTGCTTATAGTCAACGGTGAGATACGCTTCACGCAAGGCAAATCGCTTCTGCCAACCTATGATGTCTTTGATGAAACCCGTTATTTTGATACGGCCGACGAGGTAAGCGTTTTTGCGTTTAAAGGTGAAACGTTGGGCATAACGGTGTGCGAAGATGCCTGGAACGCGCCGGGGTCGGCGTCTCGACCGCGCTACGCTTTTGATCCGGTGGCGCGATGCGCGGCGTTGGGAGCCACCGTTCTCGTCAACATCTCCGCTTCGCCTTTCCACATGGGGAAGCAACGGTATCGTTACGAGTTGTTCCGCGCTCACGCCCGCGCGCACGGCATTCCTTTTGTTTTCGTAAATCAAACCGGCGGGCATGATGAACTGATCTTTGACGGCAGCAGCAAGGTGCTCGACGTCGATGGAGAGGTGCGGGAACTGCTCCCTTCGTTTGCCGAAGAGATCCGGGTGATCGACATCCGATCTCCGGCGAAGCTTGTGGAGGCACCGGTGTTCGATACCGTGGCGGCGGTTTACGACGCACTGGTAATGGGTGTTGCGGATTATTTGCACAAATGCGGATTCAGGCGTGCCGTCGTAGGGTTGTCCGGAGGTATCGATTCGGCCGTAACGTGTGCTTTGGCGGTTGATGCTTTGGGTGCCGAAAACGTCTTGGGGGTAGCGATGCCTTCGCGCTATAGCTCAGAGGGGAGCAAAGACGACGCGCGAAGCCTTGCGGTTAATCTCGGCATAGAATTTAAAATCGTTGCGATCGAGCCGATGTTCGCGGCATTTTTGGAGGCGCTTGAGCCGCATTTCGCCGGGCTGGAGCCCGACGTCACCGAAGAAAACATTCAAGCCCGCATTCGCGGCAATCTGCTCATGGCTTTTTCCAATAAGTTCGGGGCGCTGCTGTTATCCACCGGTAACAAAAGTGAAATGGCGGTTGGGTACTGCACCCTCTACGGCGATATGAGTGGTGGTCTGAGTGTCATATCGGACGTGCCCAAGACCAAGGTCTACGAAATTGCCTCCTATATCAACCGGGACAAGGAACGTATTCCCTCGGCAACCATCACCAAACCGCCTTCCGCCGAACTCAAGCAAGATCAGAAAGACAGCGATTCGCTTCCCTCGTACGAAGTGCTTGATCCTATTCTGGAGATGTTGGTGGAGCAGGGTGCATCGGTGGATCAAGTACGCGCGCGGGGTTATGACGGTACGATTGTCGAGTGGGTTGCGAGCGCCGTCGCCGGGAATGAGTATAAGCGTCGGCAAGCCGCACCGGGTCTGAAAGTGAGCCCTAAAGCGTTCGGGGTGGGAAGGCGGTTTCCTATAGCCGCCAAATATGTGCGCAAAAACAAGAGTGCTCAGGATCTATGAGCCGTTTGCGTCGGTGCAACTCCATGATTTCCGTACCAGTTCTTGCTCCTCTCAATACGGTCTTCGGCTTGGTTACACTATTGTACCTTGGAATCGTTATGCGTTTGCGGCGAGGCCTCTTTGCGCTTGGCGGCCCCGGGGCGCCGCGGCACTTTACCTATTCGGTCGTTATCGCGGCACGAAATGAAGAGGAAACAATAGGGACCTGCCTCGAAAGCGTATTGCGCCAATCGATTGGGGTGGCGCAATACGAAGTGATCGTTGTCGATGATCGATCGACTGATCGAACGGCGGAGCTTATTG
>WJJU01000509.1 GCA_014729595.1 Chitinivibrionales bacterium | reverse complement strand
TTCACCTTTGTCGCAACGACTCATGCAATACACTTGCATGGATGCACACCGGTGTTTTGTGACATTGAACCAGAAACCTTTACCCTCGACCCAGAAAAGATCGAAGCCCTTATAACGCCTCATACAACCGCAATAATGCCCGTCCATGTATACGGAAACCCGTGCAAACATGCGGAGATCAAACATATCGCCGACACGTACGGGCTAAAGCTTTTTTATGATGCTGCTCATGTTTTCGGAGTCGCGCAAGACGGGGTATCTGTATGCAACTTGGGTGATCTGGCTATGCTTAGCTTCCACGCAACAAAAGTGTTCAATACATTCGAAGGTGGCGCACTTATAGCACATGATGAAGTTATGAAAAAGCGAATCGATTTTCTCAGGAATTTCGGCTTTGCGGATGAGACCACTGTAGTCGCCCCCGGAAGTAACGGGAAAGTAGATGAGTTGAGATCGGCATTTGGACTGCTGCAGCTGAGGCATGTGGACTGTGAGATTATCAAAAGGCAGCGCGTAGCCCAGTTCTATCGCAATAGTTTGAAAGGGATTGATGGGATACAGGCTTTCCAGGACCTTCCAGGCGTCCGTCATAACTACGGGTACTTTCCTGTTCTTGTGAAAGAAAGGGAATACGGCCTGTCACGCGATGGTCTCTACGAAAAACTCAAAAGCGCAGGGATCCGATCCCGCCGCTACTTCTATCCACTTTGCAGTCAATTTCCCTCATACAGAGGATTGCCATCTTCGCGCCAAGATCTCTTGCCTGTAGCGGAAAAAACTGCCAGCGAGATATTGTGTCTGCCGATATACGCAGATTTACATGATCGAGACTTGCAAAGGATCGTAGGCCTAATTGGCAGCTAGCGGCGACAAGCGTTCGCTTTGTGCAAGCAGCTGCATTCCATCGCGTAATACTCAGTATATCGAAAGCCCACCATTTCAATGATTTCGAAGCACTCGTTTACGAACGGCATTTGATTAGGGAGATTAAATGAAGCATCATAACCACAACCAGAATCATGCATTCATCTCCGATCCTGTTGCCTTTAACAAAAACACGGAGAAAGACCTGCTGCAGTATTGCCTCGGTGGGTTGCTGTACATGCCTGGAACCAAAAACGTAATCGATAAGATACTTGCTAAAAGACCGCCCGCCCCGTCTATTGTTATGTGCATGGAAGATGCAATAAAAGAAGAGGAAATAGGCTTGGCAGAGGCGAACATTCGAAATCATCTTAGCGATATTAGCAGGGCATTACAGGGCGGTCAAGTTGATATAGATGATATCCCTTTAATATTCCTGCGCGTTCGGAGCCCGGAGCAATTTTCTACATTCTCCAGTACATTAACGTCATGCCAGGCTTCCGTTCTATCGGGATTTGTCTTTCCAAAATTTGATTCGGCAAACGGCGTTGAATATCTAAAATGCTTGGAACAGGTTAGCAAAACAACGGGAGCGTTTCTTTATGGAATGCCGATACTGGAAGGAGAAACACTTGCATTGAAAGAAAGCAGGGCCGGGGAACTAAATCGCATACGAGCAATGCTAGCAGTGTATCGCGAAAGAATTCTCAATATCCGTGTGGGAGCAACTGATTTTTCGTCTATTTTCGGTGTTCGAAGGGGCATAAACTACTCCATTTATGACATCATGACTATTAGAGATTGTTTGTCGGACATTTTGAATTTCTTCACACGAACTGGAGAGGAGTATGTCGTTTCGGCACCGGTTTGGGAATATTTCCTGGCGGACAAAGAGGAGAGCCTTGATCACCTTCTGGAGCATGATATCCACCAGTCCTTACTGCAACGGAGCTCAATCGTAAATGAGGCGATTGACGGACTCTTGCGAGAAGTTATTTTGGATAAGGCGAATGGTTTTGTTGGAAAAACTGTTATCCACCCCTCGCATTTAAAATATGTCAATGCCATGCAGGCTGTTACAGAAGAAGAGCATGAAGATGCCTTACAGGTACTAAACACTACAGGGGGCGTAGTGAAAAGCCGGAATTCTAACAAGATGAACGAGATTAATCCGCACCGTAGCTGGGCAAAGAAAATCGCGTTGCGCGCGCGAGCATATGGAGTTATTAGAAATGAGTCAGCTTATTTAAAGCTGATCTTTGCTTAGTAAGTCAGTAAGCATCACCTCATGAAAGCAGGAGCACATTAATGGAGGAAACCAGGAAGTTTCTTAGAAAGATAAGCTTGCCATCTGCGGATGCATATAATCTGCCCACTTCGCAAAAGCGCTTTGCAGACGGGGCGCAATACCGATTTGAAGTTCCGGGTATTCAAGGTCCCGGCCCAATGAGAGCATTACTCGAAGAGGTTAGCAGGAATGAAATGGCGATTCACCGTGTTACTCAAACGAAGGGGATCATGCTCCTTTCGGATGATGACATTCAAGAGATGGTGATCCTTGCAAAGCAACATCAAGTTGAATTGGTCTTGGCTATCGGGCCAAGGGCAACTTATGATACGAGCGCATCAGTTCATACTCAGGAAGGGCAGAGGATGGGCTATCGCCTCCGCGGTCAGGAGCAGATTATCCGCGCTATCGAGGATGTGAAGCGCGCTGCGGCTTTCGGATGCATGGCATTTCTGGTTTACGATGAAGGGTGCATGTGGGTCCTGAACGAGGCTCGCAAATGCGGCGAAATTCCAGCAGATTGCAGGTTTAAAATCTCTGCTCATTGTGGACATGGTAATCCATGCTCTGCAAAACTTCTGGAATCCATCGGCGCCAACTCGTTCAATCCCGTACGCGATATCCAAATTCAGATGCTGGGAGCGATCCGACAAGCTGTTGACATACCAATTGATGTGCACACGGAAAATCCCGCCTCATCCGGCGGGTTCATTCGGCATTATGAAGTACCGGAAATTATCCGTGTTGCTGCCCCAGTGTATCTCAAGACGGGAGGGTCTGTTGCGAAAACGCACAGCTGGGAATCGTCAGATGCTGATGCGAAAAAGCGTGCCAAACAGGTAACGCTGGTCAAGAGAGTGATTCAAAGCTATTACGCTGAAGCAATTGTATCGGCAAAGGGTTCAATACGTTGATTATTCTGCGAGGAGTACAATGGATCAGATGAAGGTGATATTGGGAACTATGACGTTTGGCCCGCAAGTCGATATGGAAGGCTGTGGGAAGATGCTTAATCGGTTCTTGAGTGCCGGGTACCGGGAATTGGA
Source organism: Chitinivibrionales bacterium (assembly GCA_014729595.1). GTDB lineage: Bacteria > Fibrobacterota > Chitinivibrionia > Chitinivibrionales > WJMI01 > WJJU01. The sequence continues at coordinate 85 of WJJU01000509.1, read as the reverse complement.
CACGGCGTTTGTTTACAACGAAGGCGAGACAGAGAGAATCCTTGGTTCGGTGCTCAAAGGTATTAGAGACAATACCTATTCTCTC
>WJJU01000508.1 GCA_014729595.1 Chitinivibrionales bacterium | reverse complement strand
CTTATACGATTCACTACATGGCGAAGAAACGGTGGTGTCAATGAAAACCCCGACGGCATATCTCCCCTCTCTGAAGCATCTTGCCCTCTTTCTAACGGAATGCTGCAATCTGCGGTGTGACTACTGCTACGCCTCATCCATGAACAATAAAAGAACGACGCCCGAGACCGCCTATGCGGCCGTCGATTTTTTGTTTGAAAATGCCCCCGAATCCACTAACCTTCACATAAGCTTTTGGGGTGGAGAGCCATTGCTGGAATTTGCCTTAATGAAAGAGCTGGTGAACTACTCTCGGAGCAAGGCCGAGTCAAATCGACGAAAGATTACCTTTTCTTTTCCAACGAACGCAACCTTGCTGAACGAAGAAATTTTGGACTTTACAAAACGTAACGGGGTTTCCTTTTCGCTCAGTATCGACGGTACACTGGAATCGCAAGCGGCGCGTAAGACTGCCGGCGGCGAAAACTCATACTATCTTGTCGGTCGAAGTCTTGATCTGGTAAAGGCCATGATGGGGCCGAATCTTCCCCCAATACGCAAAACGATCGAACCCGAAACCGTTGGGAACTTGGCTGCAGACGTCCGGTATTTTCTTGATGGCGGTTTTAGCAATATCACCTTTTCGCCGGTGTTGGAAAAGGCATGGACGGAAGAACGGATGGAGGAATTGCGAAGGCAGCAAATTTGCGTGGCGGACCTTTTTATGGCGCATCTCTTGGCCGGCCAACCGTTCCATGTTCATTTGTGGGATGAAATGCTGGCTATGGAACATTTTGCGCGCAACGGTATATTGGAACTCAACGGATCATTTCCTTGCGGTGCCGGTTGCTACATGTGTGCGGTAGATGTTGAGGGTGATATCTATCCATGCCACCGCTTTGTGCTGTACGATAAGGGTAAACGAAAGTGCATGCTCGGCTCAGTGAAAGCGGGCCTGCGAGGAGAGCGGGTATTGGCGCCCTACCGTTCCATAGACAACACCGTCCTGCGAAATCGCACTACTAAATGTAAGTCCTGTGCTGTTCGCCGCAAATGCCTTATGCTCTGTCCGGCAACGAATCTTGCCCTCACGGGAGATATCTTTACCAATCCTACTTCCGTATGTCGCTTTCGTATGCAGATGGAAGAAATATTGGCCTACATCGGAAAAACGCTCAACGACAAAGACTCCGACAAGTGGATCGCCTACAAAAACGAGTTGCTCCCACGCTATCACAAACGGCCGTATGTCAAAAGCAATCCATTCCACTCTCGAGCATTTGATCGCGATCAAATCGATGAGCTGTCCGATAAGGCCGCGGCGATACTCGGCAATATTGACACTAGGAATCACGGCTGATGAAAAAGCCCGAAGAATTCATCAACAACCACTACATGCGCGTGGTCTGTAATACGATGGGATACCGCCGGGCGCGCGCGCTGATTCGCCGTATGTTCGTGCCTTTTTTTATTCCTGGTACCACTTTGCGGCAGCTAAAGAAACGCGTTGAGATACACCTTTCCAAATATGCCGTCACAATTGCACCCTTGGATGTGTCGAAAAAAGCCGATGAATTCATCTATCATTATACCTATAAGTGTGCCGAAGACTGTGTTGTACTCAATTTGAATGCAAAAAGCATGTTCCGTGCAGCGGATAATTACATTTCGGTAGAGGGAATCGAGCACCTGCAAGCCGCATGTGAATCCGGCGGAGGGGTTGTTGCCGTGGGCTCACATGTCGGGTCCATCTTGTTCGGTACCGTTGGTTTTTTGTGCCAAATGCGCAAAGTCCCCAATGAAAGATGGCCGGCGATTCGTATATGCAGTGAGCCGGATGTCGAGCGTTTTCCGATGACGTATCGGAAAATGGTCGATGCCGCAAGGATGTTCAATGCCGACATCGGCATGGTGGGTACCGGGCGCAAACGGACAGCCGTCGCTTCGGATATAATACAAAGCCTCAAAACGGGGTGTCTTCTCACGACAAACCTCGATGTCATGAGGGGGGGCGGGAATAACCGGCCTTTCCTGTTGTTCGACCGAGTGCATGTAAGCTTGCCGGCTCTGGTGGGAGCGGCGCATGCGGCGCATGCCTGTTCCTCAATCGTTGTGCCTTGGATGAACATACGCCGCAAAAACGGAAATCTGTTGATCCGAATTTTTGAACCGATTTCACCCCAATCGGCTCCTCCAACAGGGAAGAAAACGAGCTACGGAAGCTACGAAAAAACGGCGGAAAAGCTAAAAGCTCATTTGGAGAGCTGGATCCTGTCGTATCCGGAGCAATGGATCTATTGGGACCGATTCCATGCGCGAATACACAAAGAAAACGCTACGAAAATACCATCGCGTAATTGAGCCGCAACAAGGGAAAATGTAACCAATGGCACGGTTCCTACGATTCTGGAAATATTTGACGCCTTTTCTGAAGAGCATCGGTGTGCTGTTCGTGCTCGTGGTTGTCACCATGACAATAAATCTACCCGTCCCCATGCTGGAAAAGGCGATTAT
>WJJU01000507.1 GCA_014729595.1 Chitinivibrionales bacterium | reverse complement strand
CTATTGGGAACTGAACCAGGCCATCGAAAAAGCACGGAAACGCGGTGAACCGACCCAGAAATATCAAGCCGACCTCGATTTCAAGATTGCCTTGCCGTTCATGAACATGATTGTAATTCTTCTAGGTATCTCCATAACCGCGCGCGCGGGTCGAAAGGGTACCGCGGGGCTTTTCGGTATCGGTTTGCTTTTGTGCTTTTCGTACTGGGTGCTGGCCCGATTCGGGCTTGCCATGGGCCAAAACGGCAAGCTTCCCCCGATGGCGGCGGCATGGCTCGGCAACATCCTTTACCTGACCATTGGGCTTTTCCTGTACCGAAAGGCCGCGAGATGATCGAGAGAACTGAGAACAAAGGGCAAAAAACCGTCCTGCTGATAGACGATAATCACGATACCCTTGACATGCTCGAGATGTTTCTGTACGATGAATTTGAGATCCTCACCGCCCTCAACGGCTTTGAGGGTCTTACGATGGCAAAGGAGCACCTGCCCGATTGTATCCTCGCCGACATAATGATGCCGGTGATGGATGGGATAAAGCTGTTTAACTGCCTAAAAAAAGATAAAGCGACGGCGAGCATTCCGATCGTGGCGGTAACCTCCTTTTCGCGACGCATCACCTCCAAAAGCCTGCTGAATATGGGTTTCAACGGTGTAGTGTCCAAGCCCCTTGAGCGGCAGGTGGTTCTGGATACGGTATACACTATGTTGGCTAAACGATAAGTGCGGACGGTCGCCATGGCATTTAAAGTAGAAAAGCTATCCGTCATAGCGGCCATGGTGCTGGTGGGTGCGGCGTTGGTCACCTACTTTTTCCGCGGCACTCCCGCCGATTTTGCATCTCCCTTTGCACTGATTGGCGCGATTATAGTACTCATACCCCTCATGCGTCGAACCCTTGGTCCTCCCGCCGGCACGCTTGCGGCCGGCAACGACACCGAAATCCTCGGCATGCCCGGCAGCATTGAAGACAAACACGACTCCACGTCCGGTATCGACCTTTCGGTTCTTGCCCGTGAACACAGACGCAAGCAATGGACTAAAGCCGAAACGGTGGTGAACTCTATCCTCGATCGCTGCATAGAACTGGCCGGAAGCGGAATCGACGCTCAAACCATAGCCGTGCTTTTTCCTACGAACGACGGAGGCTATAAAATCCGCCGCTATCGCTCACGAAGCGAACACATCAACGAGGATGCGGTGATTTATCCGGGTGTTGGAGTCATCGGCAGTTTTCTTAAGGACGGGCTTAAGCAGCTCAAACTGGAAGAAATTCTTACCGACAGTATGACGCTGCATTATTACCGTCACGATGCGGGGGTACGATCGCTTATGGCCAGCCCTATAGTGGTGGAGGGTGTCGAGCGCGGTGCATTCATCGCCGACAGCACCGAAAAAGCGCACTTCCGCGACGAAGACCACGAGCATTTGAAAGTGGTTGCGGAACTATGCGGCACCGCGGTTTACTACACGTATCGCAGTACCGAGCACAAACTGGCACTTGATCGCCTTTCGGCCATGAGCAGCACCGAAAAACATTTCCTCCAAGAGCACGATATCGAGGCGGTTCTCGATAAGCTGGCCGAAATAATCCCTTTTGCATTCAAATGCAACCGTATGACTATCAGTCTTCGAAATCCCGACGGCAAGACCGGTACTATCAAGCGCGCATGGGGCGTCGAGGCCGATACGCTGCGGGGGACGGATTTTCCGCTGGGAACCCGATCACTCGCGGCGGTTGTGTACGATAAGAATATCGCCCTATTTCGCGATTTTGCCGAGGACCGATACGAAATTCGGTATGGCGAAGACGAGCCGCACAGCCGTGAGTTGACCTCTTTTTTGGCCTTCCCGATCGGCATGGGCAAATGCATAGGTGCCATTCTTTTGGAGTCGCAACGCCCAAAGGCATTCAGCGAACGCAGCCGCGACCTTCTATCGCGACTGGTCACCTCCGCGGGCATCGCGATCGAAAAAATTCAGGTTCTTCACCAAACAAAGGCGTTGGCTACTCACGACGGGCTTACTGGGCTGAATAATCATCGCCGGTTTCAGCAATTACTACGAGAAGCCATTACACGCTCGGGGCGTTATCAAGAACCTCTTGCACTCGTCATTGCCGATATCGACTATTTCAAAAAGGTTAATGACACCTACGGCCACCGCTTTGGAGATACGGTCCTTAAAATTGTCGCCGCCAAACTGCAATCCGGCATTCGCGAGGGTATCGATTCCGCGGCGCGATACGGAGGAGAAGAGTTCGCTCTTGTTCTGGAAAAAATGGATGCACAAAGCGCGGTCGAGACCGTCGATCGCATTCGCCTGCAAGTCAGTGAGATGCTTTTCCAAACGCCTCAGGGCAAAGAAATCACCATTACCATGAGCTTTGGTATCGCCATTTACATGCAGCACGGCCGCCACCAGGAAACACTCATCCAAAACGCGGACAAAGCCCTCTACCGAGCCAAAGAAAACGGCCGCAACCGTGTCGAGCTTTACTTCAATCCCGGCGCTAAAATCAAAGGCGCGCCGGCATAAGGACCCAACGAGCCGATACGGCCACCGTCGGTGCGGCGCCGCAACTCTATATCGCACAAATCATTGCATGTATTGATTATTCGTTCAGCCTTCCCGTTTCGGTCCCGCCGGATTTTTGTTAACCATCCCGTCACACGGAGTCTTATTTTGCAGACCGACATTGTGGATACGGGCCCTTTAAAGG
>WJJU01000506.1 GCA_014729595.1 Chitinivibrionales bacterium | reverse complement strand
TCGTGCGAGGGGAGGGGGCTTCGACGCCCAGGAAGGCAGTACGGTTTGCCATTGATTTGCAGATCGATTTCAATGTATTTTTAATTGTTTCCGCTTGAGAACCGACTTTCCTACACTTTCCGACAGCGCGACTATCTATGGCTCTTCACAGCATGACTGGTTTTGGACAGGCCGAATCGAATTCGCCCGCGGGAACGATTCGTGTTGAAATCCGGGGTGTTAACAATCGCTATCTCGACCTTCAGCTACGCCTGCCCAGGGCGATGACCAACCTCGAGACAAAGGTCAAAAAGCGTGTGAATCAATCAGTTAGTCGAGGAAGCGTTCAGGTGACCGTCTATTGGGACAAAGAGGCCGAAGAAGAGAAAATTACTTGGAATCGCGCCGCAACGGCGGAACTGGTCGGAATTCTTACGGAAATCAAAGAAACGCACGGCTTGGCCGGCGACCTCACCATCGGAGAGCTGCTGCAGCACGGCGATATAATCAAGACCGATACCGTATCGTACGATGAAAACGCCTTATGGCGAAGTGTTTCACCGGTTCTCTCAAATGCACTCTCTTCGTTTCAGGAATCGAGAGCGGCGGAGGGCGCCTTTATCGGCCGGGCACTTGCGAAAATGAATACAAAGCTGGAAAAAACGGTTGCCCAAATAGAAAAGAGAGCGCCGATACGCCTTAAACATCATCAGGCGGAACTACAACGCAGAGTGGAAAATCTTGCGGGCTCGCTGGTTGATGAGCAACGGATGGTATCCGAGATTGCCGTCATGGCGGACAAACTCGATATTTCAGAAGAGTGCACCAGGCTGAGGGCCCATATTCATACCTTTATTGAAGGGCTGCAAGGAAGCGGTCCGGTCGGAAAGCGTTTGGGATTTCTATCACAAGAAATGAATCGCGAAGCTAATACTATCGGCTCTAAGGCCAATGACACGCAAATCGCACACAAATCGGTGGTTTTGAAAGAGATCATCGAACAAATCCGTGAGCAGATCCAAAATATCGAATAACGCCCGAAGAAATACCGGGGTGAGATGATGCTCCGTTTTCCGCATTTCATCCCCTCCCCGGTTCTTTTGCATTATGCGGGAAGTCGAGGAGCATTTTTTTCGTTTTTTTCCGCCTTCGGCGGCTAGGGGCATAGGAGGGACATGATATGAGTGACCAAATGCTTGAAGTTCAGTTGGATAAGCTCGAATCTAAGGGAATCAGCCGATACAAGGCGGTGCTCATGGCGGCCGAAGAGGCGCGTCTGATTAACGATCAGATTCGTCTCGACATCATTCAGTCGGATGACAAACCGACCTCGATAGCGATGCAGCGTCTTTTCGAGGGTCGCGTAGTAGAAGATGAAGCAAGCGCCCAGGCTACTACCGCCGAATAATTGTTTGAGGAACGAGGGCCTCTCAACGGGGGGCCGGCGGCACGAAAATCAAATGGCTATGATGTCGATTTTCCTGATTTTATCAATTCGAACTGTTCAAAAGGACCTCATAGTTTGTATGCATTTTACCGCAACGGTCAACGATAGAGCCCCCTTGATGATTCAGGAGTGATTCTGAACCGCCGGTGGGCAAAACGGCATTACATTTGTGGTATTTAGCAAATGAATTATCCCAAGCGGGTGCTTCTCGGCATAACCGGCGGTATTGCCGCCTACAAGGCTCCGGCACTTATACGGTCGTTGCGTAAAAGCGGCGTGGAGGTGCGCGCAATCCTGACTGACGCCGCCCGACCGCTGGTCGGAACGGAGGCATTGAGAGTGCTGAGCGACGGTCCCGTCTACTCTGACGGAACACCGCCAATCCATGATATTGAGCATATCCGTTTGAGCGAATGGGCCGATGCGCTCCTGGTTGCTCCGGCGACGGCCAACACGATCGCTAAATTCGCCGCCGGCATCGCCGATAATCTTCTCACGACCACGGCTCTTTCTCTCCGGAAACCAATCCTTGTTGCGCCGGCCATGAACACTGCCATGTGGGATCATCCCGCCACACGCCGCAATGTCGAGACGCTCATGGAGCTTGGCTATCGCCTGCTTCCGGTAGGATCCGGCCCTTTGGCCTGCGGCACCGAAGGGCCGGGGCGTATGCTCGATATCGAAAGTATTACCGAGCAGACTATGTTGGTTCACGCTCGCCGGACTTTGGTCGGCAAACGAATACTGCTTGCAGCAGGCCCTACCGTGGAACCCCTTGACCCGGTACGGGTCATCACCAATCGCTCTTCGGGACGGATGGGGGCCGCCCTGGCACATGCGGCTCATGCGATGGGCGCCGAGGTTACGGCAGTCAGCGGTCCCTCGAGCGTACCTATCCCAAATATGGTACGTAATATTCAGGTTTCATCGGCCCAAGACATGGCAAAAGCACTCGAGCAGGAGTATCCCAACACGGATATTTGCATTATGGCGGCTGCGGTGAGTGATTTTAGGCCCGCCGAATATGCTTCACGCAAAATACGACGGGAAAGCGGCGGGACAACGATTGTTAAGCTCGAACCGAATCCGGATATCGCGGCTATGCTGGGCAAACGCAAAGAAAACCAATTTCTTATCGGCTTCGCTCTTGAGACCGAAGACGGTCATGAACGCGCGGCCGAAAAGATGAATCACAAAGGATGCGATATGATGGTCCACAATACGGTATCATCATCTTTGGACGGTGCCCGGTCACGCATTACCCTTCTATATCGGAATCACCCGCCGGAACCGCTCCCGCGCATGCACAAGCGGGATTGCGCCTACTCGATACTTGTTCGCGCCTCACAGCGAATGGGGTTGGCTTATGGCTGAATCGGCGCGCGCATTATTGGCCGCCTACCTGCGTCAGCAAGCTCAACTCGGCCTTCCCGACCTTATCTTCTCGGGAGCACCGACGGTCGCCGTAGCGGAGGTGGAGCAAATGGCCCTGCCTGTGAAGAAAAAAAAGATGTCAACCGATACAAAGACTGACGACAAGCGCGAGGCATTGAAGAAACTTTACTATTCAGTTCGAAATTGCCGTTCGTGCGGGCTGGCGAGCACACGAAAAAAGCTTGTCTTCGGTGCCGGCGCCGCTTCGGCATCGGTACTCATAATCGGAGAGGCGCCGGGCGCGCAGGAGGATGTTCAAGGTTTGCCGTTTGTAGGAGCGGCCGGGACGCTGCTTACCAAAATGCTTGCCGCCATTAAGCTGGACAGAAAAAAGGATGTATTCATCACCAATGTTGTTAAATGTCGACCACCCGAAAATCGTGATCCCGAGAGTTCGGAGATTGCAGCCTGCGAGCATATCTTATCGGGCCAAATCGAGGTTATTCAACCTAAGGTGATCTTGGTCCTGGGCCGGATAGCCGCCCAATCGCTTCTCGGTGTTGCCAAGCCGGTAGGCGCGCTGCGCGGCGACGGACACGAATACAAGGGGATTCCGGTGGTCGTGACGTACCATCCGGCGGCACTTTTGCGAAATGCGCGCTACAAGAGACCGGCATGGGAAGACCTACAGAAGCTTGAGCGTTTGCTCGGACAACAGGATACGAATGGCGGATAAAACAGTACAAGCGACCACATTTGGTAAGGTACCACCGCAGGCTCTCGACGTAGAGCGAACGGTACTCGGCTCAATACTTATCGACGAAAGTGCACGCGATACGGCTATGGAAACACTCAAGCCGGAGTGCTTTTATGCAAGTAGTCACCGAGGGATTTTCTCGTGTATTCGGGACATGTGCTACGAGGATGTCCCCGTCGATATCGTCACACTCGCCGAAGAACTCAGAAAGCGAGAGTTGCTCGAAAAGATAGGTGGTGAAGCTTATTTAAGTGAATTGGTCGAACATGTAGCCACATCCGCCAATATTGCCTACCATGTTCGCATTCTCGAGTCCAAAGCCACCTTGCGTCAATTGATCACGATGTCCGGTGAAATTGCCACGGAGTGTTTCGAATCCGACGCCGATTCCAAAATGGTACTGGACAGCGCTGAGGCCAGAATCTTTCAACTCTCCACGTTGCGCAACGCCAATTCACTCCAGTCCCTTCACGATCTCCTCCCCCGAACGTTTGAAGATATCGAGCGCTACGGCAAAGATGGAGGCATCGAAGGAGTTAAAAGCGGTTTTACCAAACTTGACGAAATGACCACGGGATTTCACGAAGGTGATTTGGTTATTATCGCCGGCCGGCCGGGAATGGGCAAAACGTCATTCTGTCTGTCTCTTGCGCTCAACGCGGCACTTCATTCCTCCGCGCCTACAACAACGGCACTTTTCTCGTTGGAAATGTCTCAGGCGCAGCTCGTTCAGCGCATGCTCTGCGCCGAGGCCAAGATAGATATGAAACGACTTCGCGGCGGCAAGCTGAATAAAAATGAACTTAACGTCCTAGGCTTGCACGCCGGTCCTTTGTACGAAGCTCCTATTTGGATTGATGATACGCCGGGCATAAATGTTATGGAAATTCGAGCGAAATGCCGGCGCCTCAAAATGCGCGAAAATCTCGGGCTCATTATTATAGACTATCTGCAGCTTATGACCGGTGTCGATAAATCCGAAAGTCGGCAACAAGAAATTTCGATGATATCTCGCTCGCTGAAGGGGTTGGCCAAGGAGCTGGGTGTTCCCGTCCTGGCGCTGTCGCAATTGTCGCGTGCCGTGGAACAGCGTGGCGGCGATCATCGCCCCCAATTGTCCGATTTGCGCGAATCCGGCGCCATCGAGCAGGATGCCGACATGGTGATGTTCGTCTACCGAGAGCATCATTATAAAAAAGAAGACGACAGTCTCAGGAATATCGCCGAGATAATAGTTGGAAAGCAGAGAAATGGTCCAGTGGGTTCGGTAAAAGTCTCCTTTATTCCCGAATTCACCCATTTTGAAAACCTCGATGAGATACACACCGAAGGAGACATGGGGTTTTGATCCTTCCACTAAGGATTGTGGCGGCGACCGGCAGATTCGGACTGCAGGTGCGCGACGGTTTGTTTACATTCCTGCGCCATATCACCTACATTTCGACTCTCTCTTTGCGGACGCTTCTCCGTGCACCGCTCTTTGTTAGGAATATTTATCTCTCAACTGAGCAGATGTACATAATCGGCCTTGAATCGCTGCCCCTGGTGGCGATCACTTCGGTGTTCGTAGGTGCCGAAGCCGTCATTCAGGCCGAATATCAGTTCGCCGGGTTCGTGCCTCTTAAATATCTTGGGCTTGCCGTCTGTAAGTCCCTCATAACGGAACTTTGCCCGGTACTCACCAGTCTTGTTGTTTCGGGCCGGGTTGCGACAGCCATCGCTGCTGAGGTAGGCTCGATGAAAACAAGCGAACAACTGGACGCCATGGAGTGCCTCAGCCTCGATCCAATACGATATCTAATTGTTCCCAAGACACTAGCATGCATGGTCATGCTGCCGGTACTGGTGGTGTTTTCGGAGCTGGTTGCATTCGTCGGGTCAATCATTACAGCCTTATTGTTCGTTGATGTAACGCTTCATTTATATCTCACCGGCCTCCGAATGTTTTTTAACCCCTGGGACCTCTACGTTGGGATTCTTAAAACGGTAGTATTCGGCATAATGATTGCGCTTACGGGAGCGCATTTCGGGTTACAGGCCCGTAAAGGGGCGGAGGGTGTGGGAGAGGCCACAACATTTTCGGTGATGACCGCGGCGGTTTTGATCCTCATCCTCGACTTTGTCATAGCGTTCCTTGTTCTGAGAAGCCCTTTCTGAGCAAATAATTTGATCCCTTCGCCGCGGCCAAAAGGTAATGCCGTACGGCATCTTTGCGCGACGAATCGGCGATATCGTTTCGGCGGCTACAGCAGCGGCACGGAAGGCCTGTAAATGGGCGGGCCGAGGAGCGTAAAATACCATACTTCGCGATGGGGCTAGTATATTCTATAGTTAAGAGACTTAATACGAATCGATCCTTATTTTTAAGACGGAGTCTGATCATTAGGAGCCCCGGCGCCACAGCGCCAAAGCGGACCGACGACAAATGATTTGATTGACTACGCCTAAAGCAATACCAACACACAATAAACATGTGTTGTATAGTTCCTATGCAATACCCCGCCTCAGGGAAGGAACAATGCACCGCATAGTAGACGGCGAGATCCGATGAACAAGCAGGCGTCGGCTGACGGACCGATTATAGAAATCCAGCATCTTCGCAAGCGCTTTGGAAGCAAACTTGTGCTCGACGACGTCAATTTATCGGTGGATCGCGGCGATATTTTGTGCATTATCGGGGAATCAGGCATCGGCAAAAGCGTTATTCTCAAGCATATCATAGGATTGATCATACCGGACGGCGGTCGCATACTGCTCGACGGCGAAGAGATTTCTTCTCCTCTTAAAAAATCTTCGGATTTCCTCAAACCGCGAAAGCGGCTGGGCATGCTTTTTCAAGGAGCCGCCCTTTTCGATTCCATGACGGTTGGCGAAAACATCGCCTTTCCTCTCCGCGAGCATACGGCTTTGAGCGAAAATGAGATCAGCGAAGTCGTAAGGAACGGCCTTCAAATGGTGGGCCTCGAAAACATCGAACATCAGGTTTCGGCGGAACTCTCAGGAGGCATGCGAAGCCGTGTCGGCCTGGCGCGTGCCATTGCGATGAAGCCGGAAGTAATGCTTTATGATGAACCGACCTCGGCGCTCGACCCAATCAATTCCGATAAAATCGATGACCTGATACTGGATCTGCGAGCCAAATTAGGAATGACCTCCATTGTTGTAACTCACGATATCCCATCGGCTTATAAGATAGCTGACCGCATCGCCATGATTAGGGAGGGCAAGATTATCTTCGAGGGTACCCCCGGAGAGATTCGTGCCAGTCGCAACCCATATGTGCAGCGATTCATTGGTGGTCAGCGTAAGCATTACTATGCCGTACAGGACGAAAAAGCTTATGAGGGGCAGGTGGATCTGTCCAGATTGCGGCATAAAGCTCACGGCCCAAGATCGGCCCCCCCCTGGAAACCGCCTCGATAGGTAAGCATCCTTTCGGATCGCAACGGGCTGCTCATTAAGGCGCTCCTACACTCAGAGGTCGGATCGAGATGCCGGTTCACTTCGAAAACCTCAGGAACCGGGCATTGCGAAGTACTCGAAGTACTTGCGGCGGCCGAAATCTCCAAAGCCGAACCCATAGCGGGACATGTTGGATAACCTGAAATGGTGACAGGAATCATAAGCGGATTGGCTTTATTTGAACCATTCCTCGATGAGTGCGACAATATTTTTGCAAACTGCCTGTTGACACGGCCCGCTGTAGACAGTATTATATACTGTAGTATAGAGTTATTATTGTGTGACGATTTGGTGCTGTTACCGAAAAAAAACCCGAAAACGGGATTTTCAAGAGTTCATCCGGGGGATAAGCGATGCGCATCATCAAACCACAAAAAGCGGCATGGGGTATACTAACTCTTTGTGCTCTCGTTGTTGCGGGAACACTGTTCGAGGACAATTTCAACAGCGACGACAATTGGGTCAAGGTGACCGGGAACATCGAGCAGAGCCTGGAAAACGGAACCTACGTTATCGAAAACAATGATACCCAAAATGGGGGCGTTCTCCGCAACGATAATATATTCACCGATTTCACCTATAGCGCTACATTCACGTGCCCCACCGACCGATTTAGCGGCACGGGAATACTCTTTTGCTGGAGCGACACCTATGAGGGCTATATGCTTACGCTCTCCAGCGGAAAAATGTATGCTCTTCATAAATGGACCCAAGACGGTGCCGGCTATGTCCCCACATTGATCAAGCTGGGGTGGAACTCTTTCATCAATACGTCTCATAATGTTTTGACTGTGAGCAAAGAAGGCGGCACAATCAACCTATTCTGCAATAATGTTTTTTTGGCTTCGGTGATCGACAGTACCTATTCTTCGGGCAGAACGGGTCTCTATGTAGGCCCCTCCGACAAAGCCTCGTATGATCACGCGCTTGTGACTGATTCGTTTCAGGCTGGCATTGCTCAAAATCGTTTTTGCGATGATTTCTCCGATACGCCTCTCGTTGGCTGGCAGCTTTTCACCAAAGGAGGAACTGCATCCATAAAGGATGAGGCGTTGGAACTCTCGGCAATTGACGCGGAAGGTGGGGCGATACTCCTTACGCACGGTAGCTATCGCGCCGCCCCGGTGCAAGTGGTAGTGTCGAGAACCGAGGGGGACGACGGATTTGCGGGTCTTATCTTAATGAAAATAGATGTCACGATGAGTGACCAAGACCCGGTACGGGGATATGATGCGTTTGTGTTTGCCACCACCGCCAAGGGCGGCAATCGGGATCGGTTCTATGCCGCGCATCGGCAATCAACCAACAGCCCCTATGAATTTTCACCCCGGCAATCGAGCCATATAAATGGTACAACCGATACACTGGAGATAACTGCCACCTATGATTTCGTGATCAACGGCGATACGATGCCCGATGTCGATTTTGGCGAGGGACTGGACTTCAATGCCATAGGACTTATTGCCGATTCGGGTGTAATCGTCACTTTTGATGATTTCGTGGCGGGCGAATCTTGTTCGACGGTGGTCGTTAGCGATCGTCAAATTCAGCTTTTGCGTCAGAGTAGCCCCAGTTTTGTTCTCGGAGGCACGGGGATTTTATATGACCCCCGAGGCCGTCGTGTGGGGCGATACGAGCCTCGTCGCATCGGCGCATCGCAAGCGCGCCTGGCGCCTGGAGCCTACCTGGCGATACCGGAATCCGGGCGCGGCCGCCGATTGCGTAAGGCGATCATTCAAGTTAAGTAGTATTTGCTCGGGATTTACCGCGGAGATAAAAAAAACTCCCCTGCGGAGCAAAATAGAGCAAGACTTCGTCAAGCTAAAGCCTAACAGGTATGATCTCAGTCGGTCCGGGAGGACTTGCAAAAAAAGTTGACCGCATTACGGGTGTCTTCAGTATCCTTGCGTTCAAACATCGTATACCCATTGTCGTTTGCGCCTCATCAAAAAATAGGATTTAAACCTCCACGACTAGTTAAATCGGCAGCATTTACGCGGCCGGTATTCCACCCCGGGAAAGGGAATACGTAGCCGCGGGATTAAACACCACGTCGTTCCGTCCGCATTTGGCATATCAGCGTGCCGTGGTATTGATCGCCCCCCCTACTCAAAAGCCGGCGGCAAAGAATAGATCAGGCATAAAATTCCAGCGATACGACACGCACGCCGCCCACCTCCGTACTCCGCCTTTGTGCGGCGATTTGTATTTTTCCGTCAACACCGATACTGTCACACAAGACCGGACTGCCGCTCATAGTCAGGGGCTGTCACACAAGAAAGGGGTGGGGCACAATGCCGATCTACGAATTCTATTGTCCCGACTGCCACACGGTATTCAGTTTTTTTTCACGTGCCGTCAATACCAGCAAGACACCATCGTGCCCGTCGTGCCAAGCCGATATCCTTCAGCGCCGGGTATCGCGATTTGCGGTCACCGGCAAAGCCAAGGGTGGTCAAGAAGGAGAGCAGGATGACCTTCCGATCGATGAGTCAAAAATGGAAGCGGCGATGGGAGCCTTGGCGGGTGAAGCCGAAAACATCAACGAGGACGATCCGCGCGCGGCGGCAAGGTTGATGCGCAAGTTCTCGGACATGACCGGACTACATTATAGCGAAAACATGGAAAGCGCTCTCGGACGCATGGAAGCGGGAGAGGACCCGGAAGCGATTGAAGCGGACATGGGTGATATCCTCGAAAATGAAGAGGAGCCGTTTGTTCTTCCCGGCAAGAGTGCGGGACGTCGTGCCGGCAAACCGACACCACCCAAGAAGGACGACACGCTCTACGAGATGTAATCGAGCACCGGCGCTCGTGTCTTGGCGGCGGCTTCAGCGGGCAAGTGACGATATCGCCTTTTGCGCTTCGAGGCATCGTTTCCGTGATCCACCTTCGGCACAGAATGCATGGCGATAGCTTTGCCAAGCCCTTAGGGCTTTGTTCCTGTTCTCGGCGTTAGGCTTTTGGGCGTAGAGAGCGTTGCGATTGAGGGCCCACCAATACACCGCCTCGTCACGGGTGCCGCTCAGATAATTCGAGTAGGTTGTCTGTGCCGTAGCAAACGCCTTTTCGGCGGCATGGTATTGCCCGCTTTTGTGATGGAACTTCCCGACCAACAAGTAATAATAGCCGTCTTCAATGGGCGGTTCAAGTAGGTGGGAAGCCTCTTCGAGCATATTGGACTCAAGACAGCCATCAATACGGCTGAGGCGAACGCTGTCTTGATTCAGCCGAGGCGACATGAAGGTCGATTCAGCTTTCCGTGTCATACCGTCACGGTTGAGAGCATGCCCGGAGATGTTCGGTGGTGTGATTGATTCTATTTCGGTGCTCGCGCTCGGTGAAGAGCTTGTTTCCGGTGACGCCGGCTCGTTCATAAGATTAATTGAAGAGTGGTCGGTCGGCTTTGATTGCGCGTTTGAACCGGCCGACTCGGAATTTGGCAAGTTCTCTCGGGGAAGATCACGGGGAGAGTTACCGGTCGGAGCCTCATTATGTACGCTCTTCTTGCTTTCATCGGGAGAGACGGTTGGAGCTACGGCAATTCGAGAGAGCAGCATCAGGGCCAGGAGTGCAACGGCGGCTACTATCGAACCGCCAAGCCACCACCACGAATGCCCTCCAACAAAATGCTCCTCGATATCAATAGGCGGT
>WJJU01000505.1 GCA_014729595.1 Chitinivibrionales bacterium | reverse complement strand
TTGTGGGCAAGCTTCCCGAGGCCGTTCAGGTCAAATATCCCGCGGTTACGTTGGAGGCGGCCCGGGTATACCGGCCCAACGGCAAAGTGAATAGACGCGATAAGAATGGTCCCATAATTCTTATGGGGGACAGTTTCACCGGCGTCTTCGAGCTGGTTGACTGCAAGGGCGCCGGCGTGGGGTCCCACATTGCCGCGAAGACCGGTTTACCGGTAGATCAGCTTACGAGTTGGGGCGGCGGTCCGCTCGTGCGAGACACATTTATTCGCAGGCGAGCCGATATGCTTGGCTCAAAACGATTGGTGGTATATCTGATGGTGGCTCGTGACTTGTATAATTACTCGCAGGGATGGGCACCGCTGGAGAGTAACAAGTAGGTTTGAAGTCGAGATTCATAACGGGCCGGGCGAATCCGGGAGTAATTCCGAACTTGACGCTCGGCTTTCCGCATCGTGGAGTCGGCCGGCATGAGTTTAAGCATTCGCAATGCCGGGGAAAACGCGAAAATTCTTTGTTTGCGCCTCGGGCTTTCGGACTGGATTCGCGGAGTTTCTCGTAAGCTTTGCTTGCGGCAATGGACGGCAATGCTCAACAGCTAAAAATAATCCCTAACATTTTGCAGTAGGTCGTCGGCGACAAGGCGACGACCGCCGTCTCCCCAATGATTTATCACGGCTTTTTCATTACCACGGCTCGTGCGTACCGCCGGGCGCCTATCTTTAGCATTTTGATTCCGGCGATAGTACTATGCTTAGGCTTGGGGCTGATTCTTTCGTGTTCCGACGGCTCGGAAGGCGATGTGGGAATGGAATCAAACGTTTCTATGTTGGACTCTTCAATTATCGGAGGGGTTCGGGCGGCCGTCGCCGAGGCGCAAGAAGTATACGGGGCGGATAGTATCGGAAACCCTGAGAGTTTTTTTGCGATGCTGGACAGTACGGCGCGCGCGTTTCGGGGCGAAGTGAAGGAGGCGGAGACCGCGGAGGTGGTGAACATCCCGGCTCGAATTGTCTACGATTTGTGGAGCATCGAGTTTGACCCCAACCAGGATGATCTTTTAAGTCTGTTGCCGCATACTATTGTAGAACGCGGAAGAGGGTCATGTTTGGGGGTGTCGCTCATTTTCCTGATGCTGGCCGAAAAAATGGAACTCCCTTTGTACGGAGTCCTTCTTCCCGGTCATTTTTTCGTGCGCTATGACGATGGCGCCGTGGAGCGAAATATCGAGCCGAATCGGCAAGCGTATGCACATCCGGACCGTTACTATCGTCGGCGTTATCTGGAAGGGGGAAGCTCGTGGTATGCCATGCAAAACCTGTCGGCTCGCGAAGCTCTGGCCGTGCTTCGGTATAATATGGGCAATATCTATCGGGCTTCCGGAGAATTTGCATGGGCGGTGAGGGCGTATCGGCAGTGCGTCGCCGTGCTTCCGGGTTTTGCCGAAGCGTGGGGAAATCTGGCAATTGCGCTCGATGGCCGGGGTATGGAAGAGCGCGCGCGCGCCGCCTTTGAGCAGGCGTACGCCTTGCAACCTCATTTGCCCAATCTAACCCGCAATCGGGGAGCCTTTGAACTTGGGCACGGAAACCACGCGGCGGCCTTGTCGATATATCGCCGGGGGCTGATACGACAACCTCACGATGCGGCCTTGCGGTATGGCATCGGTTTGACTCAGTGCGCGTTGGGGATGACCGACAGCGCACGGGCGACATTGAAAATGCTTGAAGATAAATCCGTAAACGCTCATTTGGCCGAGTCGTTGGGCGAGGCAATCGAAAACGGGTGCGGGGAGGTACGTTGAAAGTCGGGGCATGGTTTACCGACGAACGTTTCGCGCGCGTGATGATTGCGATTTTGGCCGGAGGGTTTGTAGGCTATTTCGTTTATTTCCCGCTGGTAAACACCGATATTTGGTGGCATTTGGCGGCGGGCCGTAAGATACTAGCTAACACAAGTTTTCTCTACACGGATCCTTTCGCCTATACGCTTGAGCAGCCCAAGTGGATTGATGTGCATTGGCTGTTTCAAGTGAGTGTATATGCTATAATGCGAGCGTTTGGCGCCGGAGGACTGGTGCTTACCAAATCGATTGTGGTTGCCGGAGCCGTGATTTTGCTTTGTCTGGTGAGGCGTTCCGTGCCTTATACCGTTGCAACGGGATTGGCACTGGCACTTTTCATGTACCAGGCCCGCCATCTTGTTTTGATGCGGCCCATTGTGATTACGCTACTGTGCCTGGCCTTCTATTTTTTTGTTCTGGAACGGTTCCGTGAAGGCGGTAAATCGTGGTGGTTGGCGCTCCTGGTACCCGCACAGATAATTTGGGTGAATTCGCAAGGTCTGTTTGTGTTGGGGCCGGTAGTACTTGGATGCTATCTGGCGGGGACCGTTATGGAATATGTCGCGGCCGACGAAACCGCTCGTCCGGTATTGCATGCCCGTGTTATACCTCTGACAGCTTGCCTTTTGGGGCTTGCCTGCGCATGCTTCGTTAATCCTTACGGGTGGGAAGGTGCGTTGCTTCCGGTCAAACTGTTCGGCAGAATCAATCCTTCTGAAGCCAATATCTTTTCCCGCAATATAAGCGAAAATGTGCCTTTGCTCGAGTTGCGTGGTGGCGATGTCCGGTATGTGTATGCGGTTAGTGCGGTAACCGCGCTACTTATTATTGTAGGCTTTCTCAATCGCGGATCGCTTGTGCCGGCGCATGTGCTTACCTGGCTTGGATTTCTTGCGTTGGCATACATGGCCAAGCGCAACATCCTTCTTTATCTCTTTTTAGCGGCGCCGATAGCGGGAGTGTATGTCGATCGTGTTGCCGCGACTGCGCCCGCAAGAGCACGCCGGGATGGTAAGCGAATAGCCATGCATTTCGCCGGAGCGGTGGGGATTGCAATTTTGGCGGTAAATGTAGTCTGGCACGCCGCGGCGATTACCGTCTATCCACGGGATTCGGCGTTGGGACCATTTAGGTATCCTCGAGAGGCGGTCGTACACCTCAAGGATAACCCGGTGGAGGGAAGGGTGTTTAACGCCGATCGGTATGGGGGATATCTGATGTGGGAGATGTATCCGGATCGACGGGTATTCGTGGATGGAAGAATGGTTATTCGGACACCGGCGTTTTTCGCCGAATATCTTGCGATTCTCGAACGTCCCGACCTGTA
Organism: Chitinivibrionales bacterium; assembly: GCA_014729595.1. Lineage (GTDB taxonomy): Bacteria > Fibrobacterota > Chitinivibrionia > Chitinivibrionales > WJMI01 > WJJU01. The sequence goes on along the minus strand of WJJU01000505.1, from coordinate 1,951 downwards.
TTTTGAGGGTGTGGCGAAAAAATTTGGTATTACCCATGCGGTTCTGCCAACCGCTCGCTATCGCATACACATGCCGCTAGTGAAGTGGCTTTATGATTCGCCTCGCTGGGATTTGGTTTTTACGGACGGCGCATCGGTTGTTTATGTCGAAAACGGCTTTCACAGTCAACAAAAACTGGACATTGACGATCCGGTGTGTGTGGATTCGATCCGGCAAGCATTGAAAAAACGTTGGAAATATGATGACGAAATACGCGCGCAGGCCGTAGTTTATTTGGAGGAACTCGTCGAGAAGCTAACCGGCCGTGCCCGTGAAAATGCGAAAAATGTCAAACCGGGACGTTATGCGGCGAAAATACGGTTCGAGGCGAAAGATTCGGGTAGAAACAAAAAAATATGTTATATTACACAGTGTGGCATCCCGCACATTAGACGCGGGTTTTTGTGAATAGGTTCATTCGAACCCATGTTTCCCCGCTCATAACGGCTTTAATAACCGAATTAGGTGGGGTAGGGACGACAAACTACACCAGAGGAGGCTGTATGCAGTTGCGTTCTATTATAGCGACCGGCCTGGTCGCGCTTGGTGCGTCGGCGATCGGGTATGCGCAAGAAGCGCCGATTGGATCACCGACGGAGAAGGATCGTAAAGAAAAGAAAGCTTTGGAGGAGCTTAAGGGGGAACTTGACGGTAAAATTGTCTGGTCTACTTCACGTTCAAACAGTAAACACGACATCTGGATTATGAACGCCGACGGGACGGATAAAAAACCTCTTACGGAGTCGCCCAATCATGTGGATTGGTTTTCACGATTTTCGCCTGACGGCTCGAATGTGCTGTTCGTGAGAAGCAAAATCGGGTGGGTGGACGAAATGGATGCGGAGCAAAACGACAAGTGGGACGTTTGGGTTACGAAAATGGACGGCTCGAAAGAGAAAAAGCTTGCCGAGAACGCCTGCTGGGGAACGTGGCGGCCTAGCGGGGATTCGATAGTTTTCGCCCGCGGGTCAAAGGTGTTCGTGAAGAGTCTGGATACGGGTGACGAGTCCGAGATTTTTGACGCCGAAGCTTTTTTTGACAAAAAACGAGTATACTCGCAGCAGCCCGAACTGTCGCCCGACGGCAAGTTTTTGGCGATCACGGTGCGTGGCACCAAGAGGGAAACCGGTATTTACAACAGAGAGACAAAAGAGTGGCACGGCACCGGTGGCGGGTGTCAAATCAACTGGTTTCCCAACAGCAGACGTGTTCTTCGTATGAATGAAGGCCAGGGCAACGGTGGTACCGAAGTGTTGGCTATCAAAGTTAAGGATAACGGAGAACCGACCACCCGCATCCGTGGCCTGAGGGTGCCCAAAGAGATTCGTTTCATGGATTTGCCGGGGCGACGCTCGCACGAGTATTTCCCGGTTATTGATAAGCAAACCAGCAACTGGATGGTATGGTGTGCAACGCAAAAAGGTCACGCACACGACATCGCCAACTATGAGATGTATATCTGGAATATCAACACCAACAAAAAGAAAGACTACGTTCGGTTGACATTCCACAGCGGCAACGACCGTTGGCCCGATATTTATGTCACCCAGTAAAAATCATGCCGCCGAGGGGCGGGCCCATTAATTCTTTTCGGCGATACGGCATTGCGTGTTACGCCCCTCTTCGGAAGTCGAAGGGGGGCTTGCGTTAGGTCGGGCAATCTCTCTGGAAATCACACAACGGGGTAGCCGGGGTGTAAAACGTTTTGCGTAGCTCTCTTGCGGCTGCCGTTCCCTCAAGCGGAAGACGAAGCAAACTATGCCGGGGGGGCAAAAGCGATAACTCTCGATCATTGATTTCAGATCATCATGACCAAGGCGAATTTATAATGAATACGATCGACGACAATTTGATGATAGCCGGGCATGCGGTATGTTCACGGCTAATTACCGGATCGGGCAAGTACCGCGA
>WJJU01000504.1 GCA_014729595.1 Chitinivibrionales bacterium | reverse complement strand
GCCCTGTACCACACCCATTATAGAGGCTCTGCCGTATGAAGTTCGCGATACTGAAAAATGAATTCGACGACGGCCATGAGAACTGGGCCCATGCTTGCAAAAAACGTGGAATTGATTTTGAAATTATTGATCTGACATCCAACACATGGTTTGAGCAACTGCAGGCGGGTACTTTCAGGCATTGCTTGGCATGCCCACCGGGGCGTCAGCGAGTGTTTAAAGAGCTCTATGATGAAAGGGCGTATGTGATCGAGCGGGTGAGTGGGTGCTTCCTTTATCCAAACTACCGTGAGATCAGTTTGCATGAGAATAAGAAGTATCTTTCGTATTGGCTCAAGGCCAAGAAGCTACCTCATCCCCATACCCACGTTTTCTACAATCGGCAGGAAGCTCTCTCGTTTGCCAGACAGGCGACACTCCCCTTGGTTGGGAAATTGAATATTGGGGCATCGGGCAAAGGGGTGCGTGTTTTGCGACGGCGTGAAGAGCTATTGAGCTATATCAACAGTGCTTTCAGCACTGGTATCAGGGGGCAGTGGGGACCGAATATCAAGATGGGTTCCTATACCAACCGCTTCATGAAACTGATTCGGGAGCCTACACGTGTGTTGAAACGCCTTGGCGCCTACCGTAGAGACCATGGTGAGCTGCAGAAGGGATACGTCATATTGCAGGATTACGTTGAGCATTCACACGAGTGGCGCATCGTCAGGATAGGAAAATCATATTTTGGGCACCAGAAGACTAAATGCGGTGATAAGGCCAGCGGCACTAAAGGCATCAACTATGTGCTTCCTCCTGCGCATCTGTTGGATTTCGTCGCGGAGATTTGTCTTGCAAATAACTTCAATTCCATGGCTATCGATCTTTTTGAGGACGGCAAGGGAGGATACCTGATCAATGAGCTTCAGTGTATCTTCGGCCATGTTCAGGAGTACATCTGCGAGAAGAACGGGACACCTGGACGTTTGGTGCGTGAAAGTTGCGGGTGGCGGTTCGAAGAAGGGTTGTTCAATTCCAATCTATCTTATGACCTCCGATTGGAGAACGCTCTTGCTCTGGCGGAAAAGAGAGTAACATGAAAGTACTGTTTGTCAGGAGTGGCAATAACGGGATTGATCCTATAACCCAGAACCAAGGTGATTCTCTAGTAGAGTCCGGTATTAAAGTAGTCTATTTTAATATCGTCGGCAGGGGATTAGCGGGTTATGCTGCTAATATACCGCGTCTACGGAAGGTTATAAAAACTGAGCGACCAGATCTGGTGCATGCTCACTACTACCTCTCCGCGTTTGTTGCATTCTTGGCAGGTTCTACATCACCTCTAGTGGTTTCGCTCATGGGCTCAGATGTAAATAATGCCGGGCTTTTCGTGCGTGTTGTCCTGAGACTAGCTTCGCGGAGACTATGGGCGGCGACTATCGTTAAAAGTGCGGCTATAGCAAAGAGTATTTCAACTCCTGTTTCGGTCATTCCTAATGGAGTAAACCTGGATATCGTACGCGAAATCGATAGGGGAGTTGCACTGACTCATACAGGTTGGCAAAAGGAAGCTTACAACATCCTCTTCGGAGCTGATCCTGCCAGAAAGGAAAAGAACTTCGATCTTGCGAGGAAGTCTGTGGCGCTTGCGAGCACAAAGAGGCGGAATATAGCATTGCATTGTCTAATGGGAGTCGACCGTAAAGATGTGAAGATGTATTATAGTGCCGCGGACGTTCTGCTCTTGACCTCACTTGCCGAGGGGTCACCGAATGTAGTGAAGGAAGCGATGGCGTGCAACTGTCCGATTATTGCAACGGATGTCGGAGATGTACGGAAGGTGATCGGCGACACATCTTTTTGTTATATAGTTAATTTTGATGCACATGAAATCGCAGAGAAAATCGATAGCATTCTCCGCAGAAGGGTGAGGACCAACGGGAGGGAGAAAGTAGCCCATCTTGATAGCCACAAGATTTCCGGCAGAATCTTGGATCTCTATCGCCGTGTTCTGGAAGAAGGCAAGGTGCGGTGATCGGTATCGTTGATTACGGTATGGGTAACAACGCCTCAGTTAGGCGAAAGCTCGAGCATATTGGAGCGGAGTCGGTGATTTCCGGAAACCCCGATGTGTTGAGCAAGTGTGACAGATTGATACTGCCTGGTGTCGGTCACTTTGGGCGGGCAGTCGGAGAGCTACGACAAACGGGCCTCTGGGATTGGCTTGACCACGAGGTGCGCGTTCGCAAGAAACCCACCCTGGGCATTTGTTTGGGAATGCAGTTGATGGCACGCTACAGCGAGGAGGGCCGGGTGGAGGGGTTCGGCTGGCTTGAGGCCACTGTGACGAGGTTCGCCATCGCGGACACAGCCCGGTACAAGGTCCCACATATCGGTTGGAACGAGGTCGTACTGCGGAAACCAAGTTTGCTTTTCGACGGCGTACCTGAGCGGAGTTTGTTTTATTTTGTCCATGCGTATCATATGGTCTGCACTGATTCGGAAGACGTGCTGGGGGTGAGCACCTATGAGAGACCATTTGTCGCCGCCGTATGCAGGGACAATGTCATGGGTTTGCAGTGCCATCCTGAAAAGAGTCAGGACGTGGGAGAAATCGTCTTAAAAAATTTCACGGTACTTTGATATGCTCAGGCCACGCGTAATACCGGTTCTTCTCTTGCGGGGCAGTGGGTTGGTCAAGTCTACCCGTTTCTCAAAATACAGGTATATCGGAGACCCAATAAATGCTGTTAGGTTGTTCAATGACTTCAGAGCTGATGAGCTTGTGTTTCTGGACATCCTTGCGACGCGGCAAAAGAGAGCGGTGGCGGTTGAGTTTGTTAAAAAGGTTGGCGAGGAAGCGAATATGCCTTTTGCCGTCGGTGGGGGTATCCGCTCGCTTGAAGAAATCGAGCGCCTGGTTAGGGCTGGAGCTGAGAGAATCGTGATAGGTACTGCGGCGGCAGAGGATGCTGCCTTCGTGAAACAAGCGTCTGATGCTTTTGGTTCCTCGACGATCATTGTGTGTGTGGATGTGAAGAAAGGTTTTTTCGGTCGTTACCCTGTCTACGTTCGCAACGGCCACAGGGCAACCAATCAATGCGCCTTTGATTTCGTTCGCAGAATGGAAGACGCGGGCGCCGGCGAGCTGATTATACAATCGATTGATCGTGACGGCGGTATGCGCGGATACGATATTCCCCTAATCCGCCGTGTGTCCCAATCACTTGCGATACCACTAGTATGCCTGGGCGGGGCGGGAAGCCTTGGGCACATGCGGGAGGCTTATAGTTCGGGCCACGCCAGTGGTCTAGCGGCCGGTAGTATGTTCGTGTACCATGGCAGCCGAAGGGCTGTGTTGGTCAATTATCCAGGGTCTCAAGAACTGCAAGAGCTCGTTGTATAGGTAAACCTTACTTCTGCTTGTTGCGCTGAGCTGTGGTACAAAAAGGTACGGCCTCTGGGCGTATCACATTTGCGGAATGGTCATGTAGCGTAAGTAATGAGTAGTCCTTTTGGGGCACCAAATCAATCAAAGAATGAAATAGTAATCGTGGGTAGATATGCGTTTAGGACATTGGCGTTCGGAGATAAAATGAATATGCAGGGATTGAGGAGATGCGCTTTGGGCGTGTGGGATGAAAGTGTGCCGGGCATTGCTTTCGACGCTAAAGGTGTTTGCAACTACGCTCGCTTGCAGAAAGAAATGATGGAGCGTTATCCCCGCGGCGAGGCTGGGAAGCAGGAATGGGCTTCGAT
>WJJU01000503.1 GCA_014729595.1 Chitinivibrionales bacterium | reverse complement strand
TGCCCGGCCCGGCGACGCACGTGGTAATCGAGCCGTCGGCCGTCGCCGCGGACGGCTATTGGGACGACAATCCCAAGGCATTCATTCAAATCGGGGCGAATCAGACCACCAACGATCAGATGTATGCCATATTGCGCGATGTGTACGGCAACTGGGTGGGGCCCGCCGATCCGGCCACTTGGTCAAGCGCCAACACGAGCGTGGTTACCGCCTCGGCCGGTCCGGACGGCTCGCTGGGGCAGGGTACCGCGACGCGGGTAACCTCCGGCAGTGGAACCACTTCGATCACCGCCCGCTCCAATCAGGGTTTCACCGACGATATCGAGGCAAGGGTTCTTAACATAACCTACGATGAACTGAGAATTGTCGTTGGTGAGGGTGGAACGTACCAAGTAGTTGACGTGATCGAAATAAGAACCGATCGTGACACGACGCTTTTTGTGCAGGGCAAGCGTTCCGACAACGGTGAGTGGGAAGATATTGATGCCGCTTGGCAAAGCAATGTAACGCTTTTGCCGAGCGCACCGGCAAATCAGACGCATTCGTGGTCGTTTTCGCCCGTATCGACGGGCAATGGGAGAGTTACCGCATCCACGAATGGTTCCGGCGGTGCTACTATCAGCGACGCCGTCACGCTTATAATCACCCACGGTCCGCCGGCATCCATGGTTTTCTACCCGGCCGCCGGCGATCCCGCTTCGCTTACGCCGCTGACGGACACGATAACCATTACCGCGGGGGGGAGTGCAACGATTGCGGCGAAGTTATTCGATAACCAAGGCGAATGGCTTGCGAAATACGAGACGGTGGACTCATTGAAAAACCGAATCGAATGGGAAGTGAGTGACGAAGAAAATGCGGCTATTGCTCCGTTGGTCGGCAATATCATTACCTTCACCTCGACCGTGGCTCACGCGTTTTACGATGTGAGGGCGACTTATTCATACGCGGGCGAAAATATCACCGAAAAAGTAGTCGTAAAAGTTACGCCCGCGGAGCCGACGCAATTGGTGATCGAGCCCAACGAGAACGGCCGCGGCGATTCACCCAACCAGCCGAACCCGTTTAGGGGCGACACTATACAGGTTACTGAAGATATGGGGTTCCGTCGCGCTTTCGCCGTTCTGCGCGATGAGTATGGTAATTTTGTCGGATTTTCGGGCAACACCACTTGGGATATTGATGATCCGGGAGTCGCAAATGTCGAAAAGGGGATTGAGTTTCAGGGGGAGGGAATTGTTCGCCGGGTGACTGCCGAGGGAAGTACGGAGTTGACGGTACGGGATAGCGAAACCGGGTTGACGACGACGGTCACGGTGGACGTTAAACCTTACTACTACAAGGCGCTCCAAATTTATGTCAAAGGGGTATCGGATTCTTTGATCGACTCATTGGTAATGATGGTTGTCGAAGATACGGTGCTTTCGGTTCTGGGCATGCGCTCCGACGATACCACGCGCTGGGAGCCGGTATCTTCGGTCCAATGGGAATTGGTTGACGAAATAGGGACGATTGGACCGGCGAAAGAGGAATCGGCATGGACTCTCACGCCTTCGGATACCGGCCGTGTACTTCTTAGCGTTTCGCTGGACGATGACGAACGAACGGCCTCTGATTCGGTGTGGGTTCACATAGAACCGGATCAATCCACCGGTGCCGGGTTTTCTTCGAACGCTCGGCGAAGGGATACCTACGTTGGGGTAGTCAACGGCATGCTGGTCGTGCGCGGCGCCGCACCGATCTGCGTCAAATTGCTCGATGTGCGGGGTCGCGTGATTCGGACACTAACTGGAACCGATATGCGCATGCAAATGCCGCCCGCCGGTCTGTACATTCTTCAGCACGAAGAGCAGTCGGGGATTCGTCGACGAAGACTACTATGGCCCGGTGGTCGGTGACGTCTTCTGCGAAGCCGAGGGACGGCGCCCGTGTCTGGAGTTTGCCGTGGGTGCCGTTGCGCTTTATTCGTGAGTTTGTGCTAAAGCTAAGTTGTTGATATCGTGGTTTTTGTGGCGGCGAGCGTAAACGGCGGTCCGCCGCGGGGCTCTGTGCGATCGGGGCGTAGTACTATCGACAACCCGATCGTTTTTCGTGAAAACGGCACGATACCAATCTCTGGCAACGGCGGCGGGAAACGTGCGGTGGTGGCATAATGATCTGGTCAAGACTATATTTGTCATGAGTGGCGGCTATATGGCTATACGGTAAATATGGGCTATATAGTCGGTACTGCTCCGGTAAATGCCTGTTTAGCCCCGGATGGTATCCTACAAAGATAGGAACGCGAAAGATTTAATTAGTGCTTGTTCGGAAACCTGCTTTGGTGCGCCCGCGGAGCGGGGATTCGGCCGCCGAGGCGTCGAGAAGAGGCGTATCCGCTGCGATACGGCGATTCTCGCCAACGGCTCGGAGCCCCAGCAACGGGGGCTGAGAGCACTGCCCAAAAAGGGCAGCCGAAAGCGCCGAGCCGGACGCGATGCGTGAACGCGGGCGCTATGCGTAGTTGGCCGCCGCCCTGAATGGGGTTTTCGGAAAGGCACTAATAGGTAACCGTTCCAAATTTTTTACTCTAGAGTTCTGAGGCCTCAGGGCTTTCTCGTTGGACTTGCAACGGCTTACTTCGGGCACTTCGCGGGCCACCACGCAGCCCGCGGTGTCCTCTGTGGGTGGTTTGGTTGCTTGCGAACGGATACGATTTGGTGCGGGGAATGGATTTCTTTCGCTACCGGCAAAGGGAATCATGAGCGCAAATCTTCCGTGGAGCGCTGATTTTCCTCGCGGCATTTTGTCGTGTTCTAAATTGTTTACTCGAGACTATAGCCGGATAATGATGTCTGTGCATATTCGCGCAGTCACGAAGGGAGTTTTCTTGTGAAGGTCGACACACCGGAATCCACCTTTTCGCCCTTGTTGGTTCATCAGCAGGTTATGACTAATATGTCACAGGTTCTCGGCTATGCCGGCGGTGATGTCGCGGCATGGCAGCATAAATTACGGGCCAAGGTTCGGGAACTGACGGGCTATCCGCCCGTGGCGGAAAAGGTGCCGCTGAATGTGCGTTCACTCTGGACGCGCAAAACGCGTGTCGGAACTATCGAGAAGGTTGTGTTCACAAGCGAGCTTTACGCGGACGTACCGGCTTATGTCTGTACACCTCGGCTTATGGCGCCGCCGTATTTGTGGTTCATCTGCCTTCAGGGCCATTCCTCGGGGATGCATGCCTCTATAGGTGTCGATGGTGAGAATGAGGCCAAGCGCATTCGTGTTAAGGGTGACCGCAATTTTGCTATCGGATGTATGAAAAGGGGGATCGCCGCCTTGTGCATTGAACAGCGTTGTTTTGGTGAACGACGGGAACGTCGGCAAACCGCCGCTTTCGGGGGGTGTCACGATGCGGCGATGCGGGCTCTTATGATGGGGCGCACATTGATCGGAGAACGTGTGTATGATGTAAACAGGGCGATCGATTATTTGGAAACCCGCGACGACGTGCTTAGGGATCGCATTGGGATAATGGGACTTTCGGGGGGCGGTACGGTTGCCATGTATGCCGCCGCTTTGCTGCCTCGACTCGCCTACGGCATGCCCGCCTGCTCCTTTTGCACGTTTAAGGATTCCATCATGTCGATCCCGCACTGCAGTGATAATTACATTCCCGGTCTTTTGCGCTACGCCGAGATGGCTGATATTTTGGGATTGTTCGCGCCCAAACCTTTGGTGATTGTAGCGGGAAAAGATGATCCCGTCTATCCGATCAAAGGAGTGCGGAAGGCCTTCAGAAAACTGCGGGAGATCTATTCCGCCGTCGGAGCCGAAAAAAAATTACGGCTGGTAATCGGTGAGGGTGGCCATCGATTCTATGCGGATGCCGCGTGGAAACGGATGGCCAAATACTTGGATATGTGAAGCATGAGACGGGCGGTGCAAATAACCGAAAGGCTGAATTGACGGATCAATTTGCGTGTAGGCTTTGTGGGTCGACTAGCTGCCGACGTCGGCTCGACGGGTGGAATCGTGAATTGATTGAGTGCTCCGAGTGCTCATTGATCTTTGTTCCGCGGAGGTATCATCTTGGTGCCGACAAAGAAAGACGGCGGTATGCTCTCCATAATAATTCCATGCACGATGCCGGTTATTTGAAGTATCTTCGAGGCTTTCGCCGAGAGCTTTTGGCGGTTCCGATCTCCAAACCTTCAGTGCTTGACTTCGGCAGCGGCCGCGAATGTGTACTTACGCGGCTGCTTCGTGACGAAGGTTTGTGGGCGCATGCATACGATCCTCTTTATGACATCGGAAAGGATGCTCTCCAACGACGATACGACCTTGTCGTGATGTGCGAAGTCATTGAGCATCTTCGCAATCTTCGTGATGAACTTGCGTTGGTGCGACGATGTTGTGTGGACGGGGGTTATGTGGTGATTCGTACTGAGACGTATACGGACGTCACTGATTTTGGCTCATGGTGGTATGCGGCGGATCCCACTCATATCAACTTTTTCCATCCAAAGACCATGTCGGTTGTGGCGCAATTCTTACAGATGAAAATCCGGGGGGGCAATCGGCGCAACATCTTTGTGCTGGGGTAGCGATGGTCGGGGTTCGCACCGCTCTTATGTTCGGGATAATTGTCACACAAAACCGTTCCCCCGTGGGGCGGGCGAGTTGCGGGGGACTGGTTTGTGCCGCAAGTGGTACTTCCGCTTCGTTTTCGGGCCTTCTACGACGAACCAATTGGTGAAAATGCCGATGAGAGGCATTATCTCATAGCTTGTGCGGAATTTATAAGTTTTCTACATGCCTCCATTCGGAACCCATCCGGATAGCGGTCGGAATAGTTACGGCAGTCCGCCGTCGCTTTGTCGATTTGACCCATATACCATCTACAATGCGCTCGATGGAAAAGGGCGTTTTCGGCATATTCGCTCGATGGAAATTCCGCCAGAATAATATCGTATAACTCTACGGCCTCTTGGTATTTTTCCTGTTCATTTTCGAGAAGCCGGGCAAGGGCATGAAGCGCTTTGGGGCGATCGGGCCTGGAAGGAAAGCGGGCAAGGTACCGGCGATAGGTTCGCGATGCGGCATTGAAATCACCGGCCATTGATTGGATGTCGGCCAGGCGCAGATATGCCTGCTCAATCCAGACACCGCTTGGATATGATGCGATATAGCGCACAAGGTCACGCTCAGCGCCTAAATAGTCTCCCAGACAGGTGGCGCGGATATTGGCGGTCTGCCAAAGCGCCATAGCCTTGGTCTTGTCGTCGGTGGAGGAGCGACCGCGACGCTCGTGGACTCTGAGTGCACGCTCAAAATCGCCGAGACCACGGTAGCACTCCTGCATCTTGGCGGCTATGAGCAAACGATCGCCGCGGCTTGTTTCGGGGCGTTCCTTGAGTGAATCAAGAAGGATGAGTGCTTTGCGGTACTCCCCGATAGTCATGTGTATAAGAGCCTCAATATATGTGGGTCTCTCCAGTATACCGGCAGTTGCGTTCGATGGATTCGGATACGGCTCGACCGCTTGTTGACGAGAGGGGCGAATGGTTTTAGTGTGCGTACCTCGCGGCTGCTTTAATGTGTGTGCAAGAGTGATGATTCTATTCCCTTTGACTTCCATAGTCTTTCGCACGGGAGAGAAATTCGGATGCATCAGCTCGATTTCCG
>WJJU01000502.1 GCA_014729595.1 Chitinivibrionales bacterium | reverse complement strand
TCGAATAGAGGTTGAGCGGCGGGTTTCGATGCAGCAGACGCTGTTTTCCGAACCTTGTGAACCGGACTGGATTGTCGTATGTAACGAAGGAAGTATCGAAGAGCTGGAAAATTCTATTGAAAACATGTTTGAGAAAGCCCTTACCTCGAAGGGCGGAAACCGGGCTATGTAGTATCCGTTCACAATGGATCCATTTTCGGGCACGGCGAACATTTCGAGCACTTGCCTGCCGCGGGGGCCCGCGGGTTCTTAGTGCCCTAAGGAACCGCATTAACGGGGGGATTACTCGAATTCCTAACAGATTGTATGCAACAGATTATATACTAGCACATAAGACCTCGCCACGCAGTGTGAAATCACACAAAATGCCGGCCCCTATGCTTGAGAAAAGGCAAGTAGGCGGCTCAGAAAGCTTAGGGGCGTATTAGGCCGCGAGTATTGGAGACAATCGCCTGATGTTGAAAGAGCACTCGACATTTATCAAACAAGCAATCGCCGCAATCGATGTAGTCTTGATCGTGCTGGCATTCTATATCACACATGGACTTGTAGCGGAATTCCGTTTCTTATCGGTGCTTCCAACATACTGGCCGATGCTGGTAGGGTTCACGGCATTTTACCTTTATTTCGCATGGACTCGGCATTTGTTCTCGATCCTGCAGTTCAACTGGATGCACGGATTAGCAAGCCGAGTAGTAATGATTTTCATTTCCGCGGGAATTTTGGGCGCGGCCATTCTCTACATGGTGCCGGACAGCTACACCAGCCGCACGTTCTACCTAGTATTTGCCGGCTTGGCTTTTGTGTTCATAGCCGCCGAAAAACTCCTGCTCAAAGAGCTATTCGCTCAACTTCGCCGCAGCAATCGCAATACCACACCGATAATTTTATTCGGCCGCGGACGCATAGCCGCGCAGCTTATGCAAGAGATTAACATGCACCCCGAATGGGGGTTGCGGATCGTTAGAAAACTCGACCTTTCGATTTCTCCGGTGCAGTTTGAAGAAGTGCTTAAAACGAGCTACATAGAAGAGGTTTTTTTCTGCATTCCTCGGGCAATCAGCAGAGAAGGCTTTCGCATTGACCCCTATCTTCGTACCTGTGAAGACATGGGGCGTCCCGCCCGCGTATTCCTGAATTTATCGAGCGCCACACATTTTGCACGGTGGGAGTACCACCAATTCATGAGTCATGCGACTCTTGTATCGCATACGGTCGAACTCGATCCCGATCAAGAGATATTTAAGCGCGCATTCGATATTGCCGGTTCGCTGGTCGGCATTCTCATTCTCATGTTGTTTTACCCCTGGCTCGCCTTGGCCATAAAGCTAACCTCACGGGGGCCGGTGTTTTTCAAACAGGTCAGGGTCGGCAGAAACGGGAAACGTTTCGTGATCTATAAATTTCGCTCCATGTACATGGATGCCGAAGAACGAAAAGAGGAGCTTGAGGCGAAAAACGAATTGCAGGGGGCGGTGTTCAAGCTTAAAGACGATCCACGAGTGACACCGGTTGGAGGACTAATCCGAAGGCTCAGCCTCGATGAGTTTCCTCAGTTTATCAATGTCTTAAAAGGCGAAATGTCACTTGTCGGCACGAGACCGCCGACCCCTTCCGAAGTAAGCAAATATCAAAAATGGCATCATCGAAGGATCAGTACCCGCCCCGGTATCACGGGCATGTGGCAGGTCAGTGGTCGCAACAAAATCACCGACTTCGACGAAATCGTAAAACTCGATCTTAAATATATTGATAGCTGGAGCATTTGGCTTGATATCACTATTATCTTCAAGACTTTCCTTGTTTTCTTTCGCCAAGATGAAGCGTACTAGCGCCGTCGTTGCGCTCGTGCTGACGTCCGGTCTGAGCCTTCAGGCGATGCCGTTGGGTAACTGGCGTCGTCCCTTTGCCGATATTACCGCCGAGCGCGGAGAGCTGATTTCATCGCCCAGTCGACTGTTCTGGGACGATATCGGCCCGGGCGGGGTGTTCACATATCGCTTATGGCCTAGTGTGACGCCGGGCCCACGCTACCAATGGACATTCGAGCCCTCGTTAAGCTTGAGCTACGACAGTGAAGAATATCCGCATGATCAACATACCAACGTTAAGTTCGATGCCCTGAGCGATTTTGTCTTCGGGCCGTTCAGCGTGCGAACCGTACTCGATGTCGAGCAGCAGTACCAAGACCACGCGGATTACGTTTGGCATACCGATCGAGGCGCCGCCGGGCGTATCGAAGAAGCCTATGTGCAGTATAGCGGCAAATATGGCTTTGCGCGCCTGGGACGGCTCAATAGAAATTGGGGACCTTTTGTCGATCGCAGCATTCTGCTCTCCGACAATCCGTTTACGTACGATGCATTCGAGTGGCGGTTTCATGTCCCGTTTTTAGAGTTCCGCCACCTTTTCGCCGCTTTCCCCCTCACCCATTCAAATGTCGACATTGGAGGTTCACGTCACCGATGTCGGTATTTTACCGCCCATGCGTTGAATTTCATTCTCGGCGATTGGGGATCGATCGGCGTGTCGGAAACAGTTCTATTCTCGCGCGATAAGGGGTTCCCGGACCTTCAGTACATCAACCCCGTGGGTATCTACTCGGTGATTAATACCAACCACGAAGGTGCCGGTAACCTGATGCTTGGCTTTCAGGGTTGGGCTCATCCATTCACCAAGAGCGTTATTCTCCGAGGACAGGTCGTACTCGACGACTTTCAGGTAGACAACGAAAGCAAGGGTGACCAGGAACCCATGCACTGGGCCTGCGACGTAGGTGCGGTTTGGAAAGATCCGCTTCCCCTGAACCGTATTCACCATTTTACGGTTGATTACCGCTACCTTTCGAAATGGATGTATACGGTCAGCCGTCCTAATACACTCAAGGGTGAACGCTATACGTATTTAGGACGTGGGCTGGGATATCCGCGTGTCGACGGTGATGAGCTTAGGGCCATGGTGACGGTGGTTGGCGACAACTACTGGGCGGCGTCGGCGGGCATTTCATTCGCCCGTCAAGACACCAATACTATCTGGACTTCCTGGGACAAGCCCGACAGTTCTTCACATTCGCTGGGATATCGCAAAGAAGATCCCCTTTCGCAAAGGAGTAATATCAGTACGGTGGTTTCCGTGCCGATCGAAGCGCACGCATATATACGTGATTTCGTAGCATTCCACCTGAAAATAGACAACCGATGGATCGAAAACGGCGACCACACCGGGTCTACCGGCTTTGCCTACGATCCGCGTGTGGCATTTACCGTTACCGGTCACTACAACTTTTCCGTCAATTTTGAGCGCAAAAAAGAATAGAAACTATCGAGTCAAGACGTACTCCGTCGAAAACGAGTCGTCACGGCCTCCGATTCCCGTGCCCCCATCGGCTCAACGCATACACGACCGAATTGTCGCGGAGCTGAGGGCCATGCTGAATCGACCGTATGATGGTCCTCTTTGTCGAGCATTTAGAGGTGATCTTGCTCGTGTGCTGGTTTGGTTCGAGCATTATCAAAACGAAGTCGTAAGCCGTGCGGGCCTTCGATTGGTTTGCGCAAAAGGATGCCGCTATTGCTGTTTTCACTGGCCCGAGGATGTCTACTCTTTCGAGGGTGAAATCGCCGCCCGAACCATTGTCGAGCAGTCTCCCGAGAGAGTAAATGAGATTGCGGCGGCATTCAGGGACGACGAACGTGAGATGGAACGCCTCGACGAAATAATGGGCCGTAAGCTGGGAGAATCAACAGAGGGAGCCCAGCTTTCCGAAGAGGACCGCGTCGAACTGCTCTTGGCAAGCTACTACCGCCTTGAACGTCCTTGCGCACTCTTAAACCCTGACGGCACGTGCAGCATTTATTCCGTGCGCCCTTTGAGCTGCCGCATCTATCTCAATTTCTCGGACCCATTCTTCTGCGTACCTGATCATGTAGACGAAAGCGATGTGCGCACATACCTCTTGGATTTAGAGGAAGAAGCAAGCGAACTCCTGGACCTGCTTCATGAACGTTTTGTGCGCTACAAAGGTATCACGGGTCTCCGCCCGCTACTTGCCCGTCTCCTGGAAAGCCGTTGATGGAGAGGGAGCCCGCACGGCGCCTTGGAAACGGCTCCCCCAAGCTTGAGACAGTTGGCGGAACCTCTCGGCCATGCATTCCAGGGACCACCTCTCCGACTGTCGACTTTGCCGCCCCCCCAGTGCGACCCGATGACCGTTACCTGATAGGGTTGTCGCCCCCACGGCGCTCTCGCCCATACTCATTCATCAACTCAACAAGCGGAATTCCACGCCTGCGTGCCAGAGCGGCGAGCGCTTCGTATTCGAGTTTGGAAAAGGTGGTCTCCCCTATTCGGCACACCTTTTCTTGATGCTCTTCTCCATAAAAAGTAGTGGTGCGAAACGCGCGCCGCGCCACGAAGCGAGAAATCGTACCGACCCGCACGCCGAGCGTGCGCGTCTGTTTCATGATTAGCGCGGCCAACCGCGTTTCATCCCCAGGCTTTGCAATGACTGTGAGACGATAACCGGGTCGCCCCTTTTTCATGGCCAGCGGACACCATGAGACATCGAGCGCACCGCCGGCCAAAAGCTCTTCGGCCGTAAAACCCAATACCTCTCCCGAAATGTGGTCTATATCGGACTCGAGCACCGCAACGCTGTCGGTAGCAAGATCCTCGGCCGCCTCATCGTCTACCAGCTCGGTACGAAGAACATTGGGGTATCGCTGGAATATCTTGGTACCGCATCCGTAACCAACGCCAAGCAGCGTTCCGGCGACATGTTCCATTGTTTGCTCCCCCAGAGCGGTTAAAATGGCACAACCGGTTGGAGTGAGTATTTCGGTCGGCACATCTATAGAGGAAAAACGCAACCCTCTAAGCATTTCGGCGGTTGCCGGAACAGGCACCGGCATGATTCCATGCTCACAGTCGATCGTACCATACCCAACCGTTAACGTCGAGAACACAACCCGATCGACTTGCAGGTATTCCAGGCATAAGCAAGCCCCAAGGACATCGATGATAGTATCGACGGCACCAATTTCATGAAAGTGCACCTTCTCAACGGCAATACCGTGTACTTTAGATTCGGCTTCGGCCAAGCGCCGCAATACCCGTTTACATCGCTCGAGAACTCGCGGTGGATAACCTTTGCCGTCAATCATATTCAATATCTGAGGCAAATGACGATAGCTCTTCTGCTCGCTCCAGGCGAGTTCCATTCGTGAGCAGGCGATACCGCCCATTTTGGCTTTCCCCACCCCTACTTGTAAACCCTCTATCCCCAGCTTGGCCGTCTCTTTATTGAGATAATTCGCATCAACACCCAAATCAATCAGTGCGGCAAGGATCATGTCACCGCTTGCCCCGCAAACCGTCCTAAAAGTAATTGTTCTCATTCAGTGCCTCTCCTCCTCGATAATCCTAATCGGCAAAACAGGGATAACGCCCGCACTTTAAGCCAAATCGGCGACGAGACATATCACAACGCGAAAAAATAAAATCGTCACTTGGCATTTACACCTCATCCCACCGAATGCCCCCCTTTTTCGGCCCGCGGGATGAGCAAGGCGGTTTTCCTCTCTCTTTTTCCTCGCTATTCCCCGGAAATGGGATTCACATCCCCTCCTCCGCTTGCGAGGAAGGGGCCCGGTTTCCTCCCACTGAGCGGGATGGCGGTGGACGGGAAGGCGGATCCGGGAAGCGGCGACTTTACTCTCGAATTGCACGCAAAGTCAGCGTATATGGGTTTATCCCCTTACGAATTCCGCATGCACAAACAAGTCATCGGACACGCCGGAAAAGCAATATATATCCGGAGGTTCCCATTGTACCGTAACTGTTCCAATCAAACGCCGACATTCTTACGGCACATTCATGAGACGCCTTGTAGTAATTTTTCGGTTATAGTCAACAACCATATTCGAAATTGAAAGAGAGAATGCACACTACCGCCATGACTGGGATCGTTGTAGAAGAATGGAAAAATTATTGTGTTGTCGATACTGCCGTGGGGCGTTTTCGAGCTACGCCTCTGGGCGCCTTGCGTAAGCGATTCCGGCGAATATGTGTTGGTGATCGCGTTGAACTGCGTGTAACCAATTCCGATACCTTCGAAGCCTTAGTAATGACGATTCTTCCCCGACGCACTTATCTTCCACGGCCTCCCATGGCAAACCTTGATCTGGTGGTTTTCGTCAACACGGTTCGTGAGCCCGCCGTTTCATACGAGACGATAGACCGGTTTCTGCTTAATGCGGAACTCCATGAGCTTGTAACGGTGATTGTAATAAACAAGATCGACTTGTTCAATAAAGATGATCACGAAACCGCCCGTGAACTTCGCGCCACTTATGAGCGAGTCGGCTACACCGTCCTTGCCTCATCCGCCCAGACCGGTGAAGGGCTCGATTCGATACTTACGGAATGCCGGGGGAAAATCTCCTGCGTGGCGGGCGTATCAGGTGTCGGAAAAAGCTCTCTGCTTCGCCGTATTTTCCCCGATCACGAATTTCGCACCCGGGAGCTGTCCGAAAAACTCGAGCGCGGCGTACATACCACCACCCACACCACGCTTCTTCGCCACGATCAGGGGAGCTATATCGCCGACACCCCCGGCTTTTCCTTTATAGACCTTCCTTCGATCGACACCGCCGATCTGGTAGCCTGCTTCCCCGAAATTAATCAGACCGGTACCCGCTGCCGATTC
>WJJU01000501.1 GCA_014729595.1 Chitinivibrionales bacterium | reverse complement strand
CTTCTACATCATTTCGGCATTCTCTCTCCGGCCGGCCTTCTAGTGAACCTTATTGCGGTTTCGCTTATGGGCATTGCGATGAACGCGTTTTTCTTTGCAATTACGGCACACTCCTTTGCACCACTCTTGGCGAACTTCACCTTGCTGATTGCCGATCGAGCCCTGGTTGCTTTGGAATTCACCGCCTCACTTCCGACCCGTCTCGGGCTCTCTCCACTAACCCTCTCGCGACCGCCTGCCGGACTTACCGCGCTTTATGCTGCGGCGCTGCTCTGCGTGGCCGCCTCGGGGCGCAAGCATCTACCCCGCATGATGCTCCGTGTATGTGTTGGCTTCATTCTGGTTGTGCCGCCCGCCGCATTTGTTTTAAAAAGCGTGTCCGACGCCCCGTGCGTCGCTTTTTTTTCCACACGAAGTGGATCGCTTACGGGTATACGTTTCCCAAACGGTAAAATGTGGGTCATTGGTAATGCACCGGAGGATAGTCCCTGTCGCCCTTGGCGCAATGCGGTTTTTCCCTGGCTGCGCCGTGAAGGCTGGGGGCGATTCGAAACATTTGTGCTTCCGCGGTTGGTTCCCAACGCCGTTCATGATCTTAAACCCATGATGACCCTCATGCCTCCTCAGTCGGTTATCGTACCCGGACCGCTTAGCGACAACTTGTGCACCGAAGACTTCCGCGGCTTTTTGGATGAATTCGGAATTACCTTGATTCCCGCCAAGGCCTTGACACGATTCGTCCCCGCCCCCGCATGTACGGTAGCATTCGGCGGTTACGAAAGAGGGTCTGAAGAGGTGAAACAAAATCAAGCCTTCACAATCTTGGTCTCGATTGAGGGGACCCGTATTGCCTTGATCCCTGAGGGTGCGGACACATCCGCGGTATGGCTCCCCAAAGCTCATCTATACCGATACGGCACTCAAATTCGTCCAAATCAAACGTTGGCCTCTTCGCTCCGGGGCTACAATCGGCTCTGTACGCAAGACGGGGCGGTAGTTTTTCGGTTAGGGCGCAATGCACGACAAGGCCGGATTACCCTTTCTGCGCACCCACGAGGTCGAATGTGGCGAGAAGGGCGTCTGATGGTCGACTCCCCAAAAAAGCCCAATAATCCATGACACGAGGCCGACCAATATATTTTCAGCCTAAAGGAGAAAGCGCCCCTACGCTCGAAGCGAGCCGGTTCCGTGGCGCATCACCGGATTCCCCCAAGGAATCGCCACCATAAAGGAGGACGTATGCTCAAGCGCTTTGCTACCGTAGCGATACCGGTTCTTGCAGTTGGAGCTTTCGCAGCTTCGTATGCGATATGTATTGATTCGTATGTTTATCGGTGTACTACCGCCACCGAACCAATTGTGCTCGATGGAATCGCCGACGAAGCGGCGTGGGAGTCGGCTGATACCTGCCGGCTTTCATTGGATATTAATTCGATAGAGGAAGATTACCAAAACGATGTTATCACTGAAGAGCAAAAATATCAGTATTTCAGTTTTTGGCGGGGCTCGAATAAAGATGTGCTTGCCAAGATGCTGTGGAATGATACGGGATTGTATGTCTATTTTTTTGGTTACCACGCACAGGTGTGGAATGCTCTTGAGGGACGTGACGTCGCGGGGTATTATAATGAGAACACATTCGAGCTTTTTCTTGATCCCAAAAGCGACGGAAAAGACTTCATAGAGCTGAACATCTCTACTCGCGGGGACATAACCGATTATCTCAACTACCGTCCTTGGAGGGGGAGCACCGTGTTCGACCTCGAAGGAATTGAGACTTCCACCCATGTAAAAGGTACGCATTGTGACGATATTGGCATGAGTCCCTGCAATCAGGATCAGGATTCGGGTTGGGCCTTGGAAATGAAAATTCCTTTCTCCAATTCTTTCACAATCAGCTCGATTGCATCGCGAAACAAGAACTACTGGCGCGACACACTTTCGGCAATGCAATTTGAGATGCCGCCGGCAATTACCGAAGAAGGCATAAATGACTGGCAAACAATTGCCGACATAATCACCGCCGAAGAGCCGCCGGTGACGGCAACCATGCTAATTTCAAGACTTGATTCTTCATCGGTATCACGTATTAAAAACGGAACGATGGAACAGTCCGAGAAAACCGCCATGTTGGCGGCGTTAAACGAGATGGTTGCCGATATTACATTCTTTATCGACAACGCCGCCGATATGACGTTGAGAGATACCGTCTATGGCCTTTCTCCCAAAAAAAGCAAGAAGCGAGGCGATAGAAATTGGACGATTCATTACGGCGGGACTCTTGATGCGGCTTTTCCGCTCAACAATGCAAACGCAAAGCTTGAATGGACAAATGACGATAAGCAACGTGCGGAGGCTGATACGGTTTTTGTGGAAGGTTGCAGCGTGTTCGATTCGATCACCCAGGTCTACCCCGATACGGTAATTCTTGAAGCGGGAGGCATGGCGGGCGCTTATATAGACGAAGTACTGGATGACAGCATTATCATTCATGACCCGGAAACGGATGATTACTCGCTCAAATCCCCGCTCGAAGCGATTGACTCAATCCACCTGGCTTGGCTCAACCTGGGGCTGTTGGAAGACTTACTTCTTCCGGGTGCCGTCGCACAGCTCAATACAATCGAAAATAGCATAGTCCGCGCAGTCGATATCATGGGGGGGTTATCCATTCCCCCTGATTCCGGCGACGAATGGGGAATGAACCTCAACTACATAGCCACTCCGGCATGCTCTCTCTACCATGTAGGGTTCGCATGGGCGAATCCCTCAAAGACGGTAAATGCACCCCATTCCTATGCGTGCTTCGGCAAAATCAGGTTTGTCGGGCACCCGGACGTTTCGGTACGACGCAGTGCGGCCTTGGTTGGAAGCGGGCGACATTTTAGCCTCATTTCTCAAAGAGGCGGCCGACTTGTTCTCTCGTACACCCTCCCTCAAAGCGCGAAGCGGGCGAATTTGAAGTTATTCACCCTTTCCGGCGCACTCGTGCGCACCATGCCCATATCGGTGCGGAAAGGTCCGCAAAATACGACGGTGGACGCACGAACCGTGGGGGCTGGTACCTATCTTATGCGCCTTGAAGTCGATGGAAGTGTCCTGGCAAATCAAAAAGCCGTTATTCAGTAGATAAGCAATACCGTATTCCACCGCCGTACCTGAATGACAACGAGAAAAGGGAAGTTAATGGATATCGCGACGAGTACATGGCAAGATTGGACTATTGTTGCAATACAAGGCGGATTCGTTGTCAGACATCTGGTTGATTTGAGAAATACGCTCGACTCTTTAGAAAAGCACCAAACTCCACGAGTGGCCCTGGACCTCAGCGGCACCAGCTATATGGATTCCAGTGCGATCTCACTTATTCTCAATATTAAGAGTAGGTTCGAGGCTCGTGGGGGCGGCATTGCCGTGTTCGGCGCCAACAAAGAGTTGCGTGAACTCTTCTCGATCGTCGATTTGCAGCAAGTTGTTTCGATATATCCCGACCAATCTGCATTCGAGGCGGCGATGTCATTCTCATCATAACTGTATAGACGTTCCGGGCTGGGCGAGGATTACATAATCGCCGGCCTTCTAACCATGCACGAATTATGGTTCCCAAAAATCTTTTCTTTGCCACTGCATTTACAGCATTAGAAATTCTGCTTTTCTCTTGCGGTTGCGGCAGGCCGCGCTCCGAGGGCTTACAGCGACGATTTGCGGAGTGGTACGTCGGTCTTTCCGACAGGGACCATGCCGCGCTGGTCGAGGCAGACCTTTCTCCTCGTGAACTCGACTCAATCGCCCACGCCGCCCGCCCACAAAAAACGGCGACCGGTAAGCTTATCCGCACCCTGCGGGACGGCAATGGAACCGAATACAACGTGGGCATCTATTGTCCTCATGAAATTCCCTCCACCAAACGCTTACCGCTCATTATCTATCTTCATGGCGGGATCGGTACCACGCTCAACACAAAGGGCGAGCATGCCTACGAGATGCTCATGCCCCTTACGGACTCCATCCCACTCCTTCTCGCGAGCCCTTCTGCCAACCGCCACACCCCTTGGTGGAGCTACGATGGAATGGAGCGCATTCTTCAGACCGTACGCTACATGACTCTTCACTACCCCGTCGATCCGGACCGTATTGTTACGGCGGGCGTTTCGGACGGAGCTACGGGAGCCTACGCGGTGGCCAATGCCGCTTGCGGTCCCTTCGCAGGTTTTATCGCCGTATCGGGATTCGGCGGAATGCTTCCGCGTTTGGGGATGCAATTAGTACCGGACAATCTCATGCAGCGACCGATCTACAACGTTAACGCCGGTAAGGACCACCTCTACCCGATCAAGCATGTCAATGCGTTTCTCGATCGACTCGACGCAAACGGAGTCGGGCTGGTGCGCAAAGACTATCCCGACGAAAAGCATGGATTTGATTATCGCGATAAAGAATGGGCGTCATTGGTGAAACTGCTCAGGCGATGGCGTCGCCCCGCAAGCACCGGTATTGCATGGACATTTATCCCCGGGGTACCCAATTATCCACCCGGATTGGCTGCATGGAAGGCCCCAAAAAAGGCGGCGATCATACGCGGACATTGGGAACGTAACCTTCTCCACCTTAGCGCGTCAGGGCTCACGAGCGTATGCTTTGCCGTGCCGGACACCACTCCCAAAGGCTACCGTGTGGCGATCAAAGGATCTCGGGGCAAGATGCACGCCAACGCCTCAACAGAGCATTATTTATCGTATATGCGGATCCGCTGCAGGCCGTCTGTCGGGTCTCACGGAATAATACGCATTTCATTTTGAAATCGTGCGCCAAAAAAGGAAAGTAGATCATGATCAATCGCGTTCTTACTTTATTTGCTCCGGGGCTTGAAGAAATTGAGGCTGTTACCTCGGTCGATCTTCTCCGTCGTGCCGAGGTGGAAGTTACAATCGCAGGTGTTGGCACGACTCAAATAAATGGGTCTCACGGCATTACTTTTGAAGCTGATACAACATTGGCGGAATTCCACGGTGAGTATGACGGAATAGTGCTTCCCGGGGGTATGCCCGGTACGACCAATTTGTCGGAATCCGAAGATGTTCTTACCCTAATTAAGCGAGCTTATGAAGCAGGGAAGCTTTGCGCCGCAATCTGCGCGGCTCCCCTGGTTTTCGATGTCGCCGGGATATTGGGGACTCACCGGTATACCTGCTATCCCGGCGTTGACGAGAAGATTTCGGGTGGTACCTTTGCACCGGAACCGGTCGTGCGTGATAAAAATGTAATAACAAGCAAAGGCGTCGGAACGGCAATATCCTTCGCTCTGGAACTCATCGACTTCCTAAAAGGTCCCGAAACGGCCCAACAGTTAAAGCAAGCGATTGTTTTCGAAAGATAAGCGTCCATGGACTCGACCGCATACCGATACCTTATCGACCAGCTACGTCCCACGATTCACAATAGCGGGATCGTTCCGGAGCGGTTCATACATGCTTCGGTCGACAAGGGCGACCAATTAATCTGCAGTTTGGGTTTGTTCCTTGGCCGGCTTCTTGGAAACCCCGATCGCTCACCTACTCCCCCGCTTTTTACCGAACCACCCGCGCACCATTTACCCGGTTCACGACCGGTGGCATTTTTGCTAAGGGCCACTCATGAAGCGATTGGCCTTAACGGCAAAGATGAAAACGGCGGTTTGTCATTCGTAGCCCGCCGACGAGGAACGGAACTGTTCCGCCTTCTGGTGCAAGCCGCCAACCCTCGCCGAGTGAATCTATTCGACCCGCAGGATGCCGCGGCGACGGCCATGGCCTGTTTTCTGCTCGAAGCATGCATGCATTTTGGATGGTGCCCCAATGGCCGGGAATGTTACGGAAAGCGAGCCGCTCATATCTATTTTACTCATTGCCGCAAATCTCTCGGAGCGGCCTCGGATGATCATGTTGCCTTAGTTTTCTGCTACGTGTGGGGAGCTTGGCTCATGGCACAGAAGACCGAAGGCATCCAAGAAAGCTTTATACCAACCGAAAAACGCAACTCTATCGAACGTTATCAATGGTATGACGGGGAGCGTATGGTGAGTTGCGTAGTATTCAATCTGGTGCGAAATCAGCTTTTCATGGCCGTCCCGGCCCACGACAAACTGTTGCCCTCCCCCTTCGAGACACTTAGCTGCGAAGCATCCACCGGCGCTTCGGCACGCGTGGACAATATGCCCCTGCGCCCTTATGCCGTAGATAATTTTGAAATGATCAAACGGCCCAAAATAAACGGCGCTCGATGGGATTGCTCATGCATTACCGGGAAGGGCGCGAAGGTTGGATGGACTGTAGTAGTTCAAACTTACCAAAGCACCGTATACCGTATTGACATTCTTCGAGCCCGCAAAATGAAAGCGTGGTTAACGAGTTTCGGTACTCAAATCGAGGTTGGTCCGAACGCAGAGGAGCTATCGCCGGGCTCCTTTCGCTCGCGTTCAGGCGAGGGTACTACGATAGAGATTCTCCGTAATCCGTTCATGACAAGTTTCACTAAAATCGATCCAAATGGCATCGCTCTCTTTTCTAATAATTCGATACATCAGCCCTTGGAAGAGTCATCCGAGATGGTTATTGCCTGGCGCCACGGCAACAACGACCAAACAATCGATAAGACACACCTTCTCGGCATATTCGACCTATAATCTGGATAGTCCCCGTTCAGAACAGCCTTTGGGGAAGGTCATTCCAGCGAAAGCCGGCATCAAAATGACAAAAATTGGCCAACTAAGCAAAGTTCCGGATCCCGGATTAGGCCCGGGATTACGCATGATCATAATATCACTGCCGATTTTTCCCAAAACCGCATGGAAACCAAAAGACAATGCGTGAAGAAAAAGCTCCCGACAAGGGATTGAAGGGAATTAGGCGCTTCCCTTTTATTTATTATCGAATGTTTGCATTGATCCGTCGGCAAAGGTGACGCTCTTAAGGCTAAGCTTGAGCACAAGATCTTCTTTGCTCGCGCGCATAACCCGGTGTTGCCCTTCATCCGTACCGTCTATATCGATTGCCCCCACCCAACTCGTCGTATTTCCGCCGGCTATTGCTTTTCGAATTGAAGCCGCAAATTCCAAGAGTGGGCTCCCGGCTAAATTTTCGAGCACAAATACCCCGTCAAAGCTTGTGACGTCTCTTCCATAGTTATTTTTCAGACGAATATAAAATCTCAGTTCTCCTTCATCGCCAGCTCCCGCGCCGTGGATTTTTTTGACCATAAGCTCGGGGACGATATAGTTTTGTGACCGCGATGATTTCGCGGCCGAAGCAGTACTCGGGACGGATTCCTCTTGAACTCCATTAACCCTTGCCTCAAGTTTTCTCAGCCTCTCTTCAAGTTCTTTGACTCGCAGGTCCAATTCCTCGACTGTCGTCGCGGCGTATCCGCTGTGCGGTGCCGTCACCAGATAGCCATAGGAAAAAAACAATATTGCATGTACTATGCTCATTCCTTTCATCGAATCACTCCTTTTCCCGGCGGCGTACGAGCGTTCATTTCGAGATCGTCCCAGAAAGATTCAACGCAAAATCAGTGATCAAATTACATTATGTCGTTAAAGGGATTCATTCACGGTACGGCACATACTGACATCCTGCTAAGCCGGGGCACAATTGTGTATTTTGGATACTTCTTTCGACTCAGGGGGGTACCGAAGTATAGATTTGAAGGCGAAGGCCTATTTTCGGAATTCATCCACGATAAGACAATGGACGTGTGATCATGGATAATCACGAAGCACAATGTAGAACTGTCCTCTACGACTTACATATCGCCCTGGATGCAAAGATGACATCATTCGGTGGTTTTCTTATGCCCCTGCACTACCAAGGCATACTTAAGGAACATCGAGCGGTGCGGGATGCGGCGGGGGTCTTTGATACCTGCCACATGGGTGAATTCCGAATCGGCGGTCCCAAGGCGGTTGCGGATCTCGAGAACCTGCTTAGCAGTTCAGTCGCAACCATGGCAATCGGACAATGCCGCTATGGCTTTATCTGCAATGAGCAGGGAGGAACAATCGATGACCAAGTGCTCTATCGATTGGCCGAAGAAGAATTTATGATGGTTGTTAACGCATCTACACGAAAACGCGACTTTGACTGGCTCAAAGCACATGTAAGCGAGGGAACGACAACTGAGGATATCTCTGAACGGACGGCAAAGATTGATCTTCAAGGTCCCTCGTCACCGGTGATCATGGCCAAGCTGACGGATGAATCGATCGAGGACATGAAATTCTACCGGTGGCGCCGGAGCCACTTTCGCGACCGGCCAATCCTCATGAGTCGGACGGGATATACCGGTGAAGTAGGATTCGAGATATATTGCGACAACGATTTAGCCCCCGCCATTTGGAATGAATGCATAAAGGGGGGAGCGACGCCGGCGGGGCTTGGTGCTCGTGACACGCTTCGATTGGAGATGGGTATGCCGCTGTACGGTCATGAACTCAACGCCAATCGCAACCCTGCGGAAACGGGGTTTGGGCGAGCGATTTCTACGGACAAGAGATTTATTGGCTCCGAAAAAATTCTTGCCCCTACCCATCGTCCCGAATTACTGGTGGGCATTGCGCTCAACGGTAAGCGATCGGCGAGATCCGGCGACGTAGTTAACGATAAAACAGGAATCAAAATCGGCACCGTCACCAGCGGCAGTTTCTCACCTAGTCTTGAAAGAGGGATCGCGCTGGCATACGTTGACAAGGGACGAGCGGCAATTGGAACGCTTGTGAATATAGACAATGGACGGCGGGAACTTCCGGGGAGCGTCGTGGAACTTCCGTTTTACAAATTCGCCACCGGCAGAAAGCCGATGAAAGAGCTTCTGAATAAAAATGGCATCT
>WJJU01000500.1 GCA_014729595.1 Chitinivibrionales bacterium | reverse complement strand
GTACTGGATTCTCTGCTTGAACACGATGCCTTGCTGGTGGAAAAGAAAAGCGCCTATGAACAAATTAGAGATCAAAAAGACTCGACCGCGCGGGCCCAGGCTCGTGAGCTGTTGTCGGATATCGGACGGATTCGGATGGAACTGCATAAACATAGTTCGGTGGAAAGCTTGAGCGATAGGCTCGAGGCGGTTTTGCGGGAACGGGCGGCTCTGGTTGATTCGCTTATATCTCAATATCCCGAATGCGCGGAAGCATTCGAGCGGTTGAAGCGATAGCGGTGCAGGGTCACGCTTGGCACTACAATCACCATTTCAGGGATGTCGATAATCATGGTTCGAAACGGATGGAAAGCTGAATTCCGGAAAGTAAGATGCGTCGCGGTTCTTTCCGCGATTTGGTTTGCCGGTCATGCGGCGCTGCCGGGCGTGGTTTCGGCGCGCGTAATACGTGTAGACCATACCAGCACCGTTCCGGACGCGGAGGCGGATGGAAGTTCCTGGGCCACGGCGTACAAAGAACTCGGCAGCGCTTTTAGCGCTCTCAGGAGCAACGATGAAATCTGGATTCGCGAGGGCAAATATAGAATCAGTACACCCTTGGCGATGAACCATCTTGAAAATGTGGGCGTATACGGCGGCTTCAGAGGAACGGAATACGAGCGTCCCCCGCGTTATGCCTATCCAACGGTAATTACCGGTGATGCTCTGGGCGATGACAGCACAGGCGCATATGAAGACAACGCCAATGGTTTATGCCATATTGGTTCTTGTCGGAACGTCGTACTCGATGGACTGACTTTTAGTGCTTCCGGCGGGAATGCGGCAATCCTGCTGCAAGGCGGCGATCTGCATCTACGCAAATGCAAAGTGATGCATAACAAGGTGCAAACCGCCGCTTTTTGCGCCTATGATTTTGATGGTTTGGTACTTGACTCATGCTATTTTTATGGGAATTATGGCGGGCGCGCCGGCGCAATGGAATTGCAGGTTGAAGGCGACAGCTACCATGGTTCGGCAACCATTACCTCATCTGAATTCAAAGAAAATGTCGGTCCGGCCGGTGCAATAGCCGCTAACGGAAGCGCCATGGAATTGGCTATCTATCATACATTATTCGCAAACAATACGGGCGTGCACGCCGGGGCCGTCAGCACTGATGGTGTCGAGTCGTACATAACCAACACCGTATTTTTCGGAAATTACGCCGATCGGTACGCGGGTGCCGTTTGGCACCAAAGCCGCGAACGCTCACAGATTGTCGAGAATTGCACTTTCTGCCGCAATACGTTACTGGATATTGGCTATGAAGAAATCGGGGCCTCCGCGGTCTTGATCACGGATCCATCGACCAATGCGGTAAAGCTGGTGAACACCCTTACATACGAAAATTCATCGCCGAATGGCAAGAGCATTACGTGTAGCAAGTCCACCGAAGGTCATATGGAGATAACCACCTGTTGGCTCGAAGAGGAGCATGCGGGAGAAGATCCCCTGCTACATAATGCCGGAATTCTCTCTTATAAAAGATTAGATGATGGCTTGCGTCCGCTGAAGCGCTCTCCGCTCGTCGACGCGGGAACAGAATTGTCGTGGAATGATTTAGCGTCTTTTCCCCGCTATCGCGACAGCATACCGCTCGACATAACGGGCAGGCCACGACTGCGGGGAAGAATCGACATTGGCGCCTACGAGCATCCGTACCGTATTTGGTACGTAGATAGCTCAAAGGCGGGCAGCGGCTCGCAAGATGGAACCTCCTGGGCGTCCGCCTTTTCTAATCTGCACGATGCCCTCGTCATGGTGGGCACCGACAAGGGTGAAACCTGGGTGTCACGATCAAGTGAGGATGCCGCGGACGAGATCTGGATAGCTCGCGGCACCTATTATCCCGCGAATGCGAATGACGAAGATCCCCGATCCCG
Source organism: Chitinivibrionales bacterium (assembly GCA_014729595.1). GTDB lineage: Bacteria > Fibrobacterota > Chitinivibrionia > Chitinivibrionales > WJMI01 > WJJU01. The sequence continues at coordinate 4,301 of WJJU01000500.1, read as the reverse complement.
GTTTTATGTTCTGGATAATGTCTGGCTCTATGGGGGGTTTCTGGGCAATGAAGAAAACAAAGAAGACCGTAACCCCTTGGCAAGCAAGACCATTCTGAGCGGGGATTTGCATGAGAATGATTCACGGGGTGTGTATTCAGATAATAGTTTTGTTATTGCGAAGATAGAAACATATCAGGACTGTATCGTCGATGGGATTCACTTCAGGGGCGCTGTGGGTGAATGCACGGTGAGAATTCTGCAATGGAGCGAAGGTTACCGTGAATTTGCGCAATGTGCCTTTTCCGAAAACTATGTAACGTCGGCGCCCTTAACCATTGAAGATCCTGAAGAGGTTGTTATAAATGATTGCCGCTTTACCGACAATTCAGGAGAAATAAGTGGAGGAATCTTTCTCTTACATGACTATTTTGAGTATAGCAATATATGTCGCGTAAATAGGTGTCATTTTGCAGACAACTTCGGCACGCGGGGCGTGCTGGCCACCGGCGATGGATGGCCTTTTCAAATTGCCGTCAGCCGGTGCACGTTCGTGAATAACGCCGGTATAGAAACCGGCGCCGTCTACACGGGGACTTCCCAATCCTATATCACCAATTGCCTCTTCGCGGGCAATACGGCGGACCTGCGCGCGGGGGCGGTTTGGCACAATACTTCCACCGCTCTTCATAACTTTATTGAAAATTGTACCTTTGTCGACAACACCGTTGTCGGTGACAATACCGACAGTTCTCGTGCCGCGGGGGTCCTTTTTACGGGGGAAGGGCTTCAACATTCCACCGTGGCAAATTCGGTTTTCTGGAGAAATTCATCCCCGGCGAATGCTTCCGTCGCCTGCGATAATTGCGAGGAGGCCCTGTTCACCGTCGAAGGTTCGTGGATTGCCGAAAATGAATCGTTTACGCCCGGATTTGTCGCCCCATTTGACTATGATGGACCCGATAACCGGCTCGGGACCCCGGATGACGGCCTTGCGCCCATGACCATCTCACCACTGGTAAACGCCGGTATCGAGCCTTCAGTCCAGGTCCCGGATGAAGTACCCATGAACGAAAAAGACGAGCCGGTTGACCTGGCCGGCAGTCCCCGGGCAAACGGGACGATCGATATTGGCGCGTATGAATTTCAGGGTACGACGCGAGAGAAACTCGTGCCGCTTCTCAGCCAGGTGGTGAACAACTGCGATGGTACCTTTACGGCTGTGTGGGGATACCAAAATTCGAACACGTTCACGGTTGAACAGCCTGTTGGCGAGTACAACACCATTGCGGGCGCTTCAAGCGATGCGCTTCCCGTGACATTCGATCCCGGCGTTCATGAGAGAGCGTTTACCATCGATTTTGCCGTCGATAGTATTACCTGGAATCTTGAATTCCAATCCCTGACTGCCCGGGCGCACGATGCCGGCGGAAGCTGCGGGGCGCCGATTATTCTTTCGTCACTGCATTCATTTTTGCTCCCCGCCGGTGACTCACTGGCAATCGACCTTAACCGTCGTGATCCCCGCAATGGCAATGGCTACTATGTCTACTACGAAAGCGGAAATATCGAGGAGCTTGAGTGGCGTATCGAGAATAAGCCACAAGATGTCGAAATATCATTAACTACGGCAAACGAGCTGGTCGTCCGCCCCGGCCCCGCGTATGTACCGGGAGACAATTTCAGATTCCGTATTGCGGTTAGAGCCGGCGGGGTTGTCGATTCGCTCAGCGCCGCCGAGGTGACGGTCGAGGTAGTGAACCCGGGATTCGATATCCGCGCTGTTTCGGTCGTGCAGGACCCAAAAACCGGTGCTCTGACCGGAACGTTCGAGTCGCGAAGGAATAGCGATCCGCTTGCCTTTTCGCAGGGGCGCGTGTTCATTGCGGACAATGTGCGCTTGGAGCCGGATTTCGACCGCCAAACGTTGCCTTATGTGCCCGGCATGCAGGTACACGAAATAAAAGCGCCGGCCTCGCGGGCGGGGTCCGGCGAATGGGGGACCTACCGCTTTGCTATTGACCCCACGGTATCCCGCGTGTATATGCCCGACGGCCTTTCGACGGGGCAGATTCTTGCTGAGTGGGCGAAAAATCAGACCGCGCTTACCATGGTTCTTCCCATCACGGATCATGTTCAACCGGCGCGGCTCAAAGAGCTGGTCGTGCCGGTGGATTTTACCGGCCCCTATACAAAGGTTTCGGTTTTGTCGGTTGGCCCATTCGCTCAGAATGTAACATGGGAACCGTTTGCCGATAAGCCCGCCTCGCTTCAGCTTCATGTGGAACCCATGGGCGATGACGCGGCTATGCCGCCGGATTCGATAATTGTATTCGAAGGCGCCGAACGTGAACGCACGGGTATCGTTATCGAAAACCTTCAGGACAGCAGGATGTACCGTTATCGCTTAGTCGCCGTTGACAAGATCGGTAATCGGGCGATTTCACAAGCCGAAAGCGAAACGCCCAGCGGGGTGTATGCGGTTTTTGGCGCCATTGAAGGAGATTACGTGGCGGTTGGAAACGAGCCCATGCTCGTCTACCTTTTTGAGCATCAAGCCTACCTGGAGCGTTTCACCGGTTCGGCTTTGGATACCCTGGCGAATGCGGAGGCGGATACGGCGACCGGGTTTGCATTCCGGGACGTTACCAATGGCGTTTATGTTATCGGTTTTGCCGCCCACGGGTATGCCCCGGCCGAAAGAATCGTAACGGTCAACCGTACCGACGAGGGGCCCGTCACGATAACGCTCGTGCCGGATACGCTGCTCCTGCCCAATGCCGTTTCCGTCAAGCAGCTCCGCGGAAGCGGCGATATAGAGCTTACCGCCCGCGTGAATCGGCCTTATGCCGGTGAATCACCCGAACTGGTGCGTCTCAAGTGGCAGGGGGGATGGCCACAGCAAGAGACCGGTGAAGAGGTGTTCGCGGTGCAGTCATATCGCCAGAGCTCCTCGACCGATACATCGGCTACCTGGATCATCACGATACCGCGCGATTCGATCGAGTCGAAAATTCTGTCCAGGACCACAAGTTTTGATGAATATGTGAAGTATATCGATGCGGAACTGGTTACGAAGGCGCCCGGATTTGCCGCGTTTAGAACCGGGTCATGGTCGTATCCGCGGCAAAAGGAAGGCGACAGGATCCACGTTTACTCTCCCCAGACCTTCCGTAAGCCGTTGGAGCCGGGCGTAACCCGTCCCCAAATGAATCATCATGGCGCAACGTTCACCACCATACGGAGGTCGGCGGGCGTCGGGTATGAAGTTGTAGCCAGGTGGGTTGAAAAAGACCGTGCGGGGAATCCTACCGACAACGTCGTGACACAGAGTGCGCCTATCGGCAATGCGTCAGAGGCCGTCGCATACTTCGACAATGATCTGCCGCTTTTGCTTAGACGCACCGATTGGTATACGGCCGGTTCGATTGACCATCGGACGACAATGATCCAGCCGGCTTTCGATCCGCAAACCAATATGCCGACACTGGTATGGCACGAAGAAAAAGCGGTCGATCTGGGCACGGGAACGGCGGAATACTTCTTCGCTATTCCCCAGAATGGTGACTACGAAATATTTGTCGGATATGAGTGGGGCAACAATGCTAAAGGCTATAGCGAGAAGCACCGATGGGGCACGCCGCGACGGGAGGCGACGCTCCGCGCTACCGTCGAGGGACCCGGAACGGCTTTGGAGCTTTCCGCCAGTGAGTCGGTGAGTGAGAATGGCGACTGGATATCTCTTGGGATTGTTCGAATGAATCAAGCTATCCACTCGATTTCTATTCCGGCAATTACGAACGGAATCGTCCCGGTGGCAATCGCCGTGGCAAAGGTAAAGAGCGGCGGGTTCCTGACGGCATGGTCCCGGCTCAATGTGGTCGAAAACCTTTCCTTGGACAAATTTCCCGCGCAGGGGACGGCGCGCAAGTGCCTGGGAATGAAACAGACCGGTCTGAAGCCCGACACCCGGTACGATTTGCACATTGTCATTCGCGACCAGTTCGGCAATACCTCCGATCCGTCTTCGTTCTATGACCTGCGAACGACCGAAAACGATTTCGTGAATGGGATTGCGTTGCACCAGGAAGAGAAGACGGGGGATTTGGTCATATCGACACCGCCCGCAATTTCATTGGGATCGGACTTTCCGCCGAACATGGTCACCGCTGTTCGAATCGCCGCCGGGGGAATTACGCATGAGATCGCCATTGACGAACAATTCCACAAAGATATACCCAACACGATTCATATTCTCCGCGATTCGTTGCCGCCGGCTCTACGGGGCAATCCCGCGTTCGAAAGAAATGCCTACTACGATG
>WJJU01000499.1 GCA_014729595.1 Chitinivibrionales bacterium | reverse complement strand
TTCTTCAACAATCGAGTCGGGCTCCTCCGCCGTCAAAGCGGGCCGATAAAGCCTTCCTGTTAAAATACGGGCGAACTCATTGAATGTGAACGGATATCCGCGTAAAAGAGCGATTCCCGCTTTTAAACTGTCGTTTCGTGCTATTTGGCGCACCAGTTCGCCCGCCTCAATCCGTACGCTGTCCGGCCCCGCGGACAACCACACGATAAGCCCCCCGAATGGCCCGAAAATGGAGCCTTCGAAAGCATCGCCCGCCTTGCTTACAACGTCAATATTCGCCCGGTATCGTTCGCCTTCGTACGATAAAGCAAGATCGCCGAATCCCTTGTAGTAGAAAAGCGAGTCCGGCGGAACGACAAAGCGCGGAACGACTGCCGGCCCCATGATACCACCACGCCGAACACCCGCACATCCCGCCAAGAGCGTCCATACGATACCTACGGCGACCAAAAAGTAATGTACGTACCCTCTGCTCCCCGGTAATGCCGTCATGATACTCCCGCGATGGAGCGTACAGAAACCAGTTTGAGTTTAAGCGCAACTATGTCCGGCTACAACACAAGTACCCGGCCTTGCACGAAGATTTTACCGCTGCTGATGAGCTTCCTTCGGCGCGGCGATTCCGGCTTGTTCTCGAAGTGTGCGAATCTTCTTTTCAATCAATTCCGGCAGATCAAACCCCAATTCAAGACTCGTGTGATACGCTTGAATGGCGTCCATGACGCGACCGTTCTCCGCCAAGATGTCGCCGTAATGGTCGTATATCACCGGATCATCGTTTAGATTCTCCACCGCTTGTCGTATATACTTGAGCGCATTGTCCGCATCGCCGAGCTTGTAAAAAATCCAGGCATAGGAGTCGAGATATGCGCCGTTTTCGGGACGATGCTCCAGCGCCAACTCCAGCAATTGCTTTGCACTATCAAGATTGATACCGCGCTCCGCCCACATATATCCCAAATAATTGGCCGCCTCGTGATTATTGGGATCCAGCCGAAGCACGGTTCCGAAGGCGTTCGCGGCCCGCTCATGGTCTCCTTGTCGTTCGTAGACGCTTCCCAACTCAAACCATGCTTGCGTATCCAATGAATCAAGCGTTGTCGCTCTCTCCAGCGCACCTCTCGCCTTTTCATGATCCTTTTGAGCATTGTGTACATAGCCCAATAGACGCCATGCGGCGGCCGACTCATCCATCCGTTCCACAAAACGCCGTGCACATGCCAACGCTCGATCCCAATGCTTACGTTTGATATCGACATAGCAAAGGCTTTGCCAGGCCTGTAAAAAATCCGGTTTCCCCGCCACCGCCTTCTCCAACTCCAAAACGGCAAGATCGAAGTTCTCTTGGGCGGTGGAAATTAAACCAAGGTAGTAATGAAGCTCATAGTCCGCGGGGCTGGTGGAGAGAAGTTTTTTAATAAGGCGCTCCGCTTTATCGTATTGTTTGTTGTAGTAGTAAAGCAAAGCCAGCGTCCTTCCGTAGAGTTCCACCATTTCACCGCCGCGATACATTTCTTCGTAGTATTTGACGGCTTTATCAAATTCCCCATTTTGAATGAACACCTGAGCAAGGTTGCGCATCGCTTCGTGGTTCGTCGAATCCGCCGTGACGGCGGCCTTGTAGAAATCGATCGCCTTGCCGGTATCCCCTTTGGCCAACATAAGGCCGCCGAGGGCATTGAGTATCACTCCGTGCTCGTCATAAACGGAGTCAAGCGCCACCAACAGACTCTCCGCCTTGGCAAATCGTCCACGGCGCCGATATAGTTCCGCGATTTTCATGCCAATTTCGAACGAACCTCCCGTTTGCACGGCATACTTTCGGTACGAGTGGACAGCCTTGTCCCAATTTCCCAGCGCTTCATAAATGAGCCCGAGTGACCGCCATTCCATCCCCGAAAGGTTCGGCTGCTTCTCCAGAATGGCGGCGGCACGCGCATACTGCCCCATTTTCATGTAAAGATGCGCAATAGTCTTTTGCTCCCCCGGCGCCAACTCCTCCAACTCACGTCGCCCCTTGATTATCAACAACGCCCGAGAGTATTTACCCGATGCGACATACTTGGAGGCCAGTAGTTTTCGAAGTACTTGGGATTGCGGATCTAGTTCATAAGCCATTTCATAAAAATGCTCGGCCATTTGGTCCAGTCCGCGGCGATCATAATCGCGCCCTTTGATGAAATAGTCCTGAGCGCGCAAACGAGCCATTTGACCCCGCCCAATTTTGTCTACCGGCCGCACAACCGGAAACGTTTTGCTTGCGCAGCCAAGCAGACTTACCACCAGCCCGATCGCAATCGCGACTAGTAGAGGATTGACTCCCGCGAGCCCGGGTTTAATGCATCGATTTATAGCGGAATAAGTAGTATTGATCATTAGCAGCCGTTTATTCAAAGCGATTCATCGTTGCTTACTTTTCAAGGTAGTGATTGCCCCATTAGATACGGATTTCCTGCTTATAAGCCGGTTAGGCGGTTAGGTGCCCCGTTACGAACTTTCTATTCATATCTCACCGACTTCCCGCCACTATGATGTCTACGGAACTCTCGAGCGGTACGCTGGAGCCGGGCGCCGGTGACTGCGATATGACGGTCCCCGGACGCGAAGTGGAGGTTTGCCGGTATTGAATGCGACCCGTGGCCAGATCACTTTCTTCGATTTTAAGCTTGGCCTCAGACAGCAGTTCTCCAATGATATTCGGCACCTCGGAATGAGTCGGCTTGGGCCCGCGCGAGACGGTAAGATTCACCGCGAGTTCGCGCGAAATAACCGTCCCGGCGCCCGGTTCGGTCTCCGCCACCCGATCTTTAGGCACCTCTTCATCGTAGGCTTTGTGCGGTTCAACGCTCCCGAACCCCTTCTCGCGAAGCTTTTTTCGAGCCTGACGCTCCGTTAACCCGCGAACATCGGGAATCGTATCGACTTCCGGCCCTTTGCTCAACACCAAAACGATATGTCGCCCCTTTTTAACCTTCGTTCCCGCCGCCGGCCGTTGACTCAGAATCCCGTCTTCCGGAACGAGTTCGCTGTACTCACGTTCTTCCACCGTAGACCTCAGTCCGACTTCATACAGCTTCCGGCGAGCCTCGCGATAGCTAAGGTTGCTCAGGTCAGGCGCCGACAATACCCCCTTGTTGCTGATACCGGGAAGGTTCGGCATGACAAGGCGATCGACGACAAATACGCCCGCGATTACACCCACTCCCATTAAGAGTACGGCCGCGGGCAGCCAAATGGTCCAGAACGAACGAACGGGAATGCTAATAGTATAGTTTTTCTTCATTGAGAATCACCATTTTTTTCTTATCGATTGAGATGCAACCTTTTTTTTGCAATTGTGATAGAATACGCGAGACAGTCTCGCGCGTCGTATTGGCCATATCCGCAATTACCTGCTGCGTCGGACGATTAGCGATTACGATCGAGCCGTCTTGGGTGCGCCCTCCTTGATCGGCCGCCAACCGCAGAAGCACGTCGGCCACCCGTCCATAGACACTCATTTGCGAGAGAGTGTTAATTTGGCGGTTTGACCGGCGAAGCCTTCGCGACATGGCGACAAGCATTTCAATCGCGATCCGCGGATGCTTGTTCAGGATATGCAGAAGGTTGCGGTGATAAAGCATAAACAAACGGCATTCTTCGGCCGCGACAACCGAGGCACTTCGCGGCTCACCGTCAAGAACCGCCATCTCGCCGAAAAAGTCGCCCCTCCCAAGCGTCGCCAGAATCGTCTGTTTCCCTTCGGGCGACCGTGAAACGACGTGCACGTTTCCTTCGGCGATAATAAAAAAAGTCCGGCTTTCGTCGTCGTTTTCGTGGACAATCGCCTCGCCGACCGCAAACGAACGCGGCACCATCGCCTTGCACACCGCCTCTAGATCCCTCGTCGTCAAATGATGGAACAGCGGTACTTTTCGGGCAAACGACAGAATATCCTCGTCGCTCACGGACTATCCTCGGTCAAGGTAACCAATCTTTGAATACGTTTGGCCGCCCGTTTGCCGAACCGACCGTTCTCACCGTCGGACCGAACTATTTTTTTGTAAAGCGACACCGCCTTGTCGTACTCTCCCTGTCTTTCGTAAAGCCTTCCCGCCTCATATTCGGCCGTCACGCCCCACTTTCCTACGCCCGCATACAAATACGGCACCTTCAGATACTCCGAAATAGCTCGTTGATACTCGCCCAATTTGGCATAGCACACCCCAATCCAGTATAAAATCTCGGGCTTGTCTTCGGCCGCCGGATCGATGTTCGCTTTTTCGAAATGGCGAAGCGCGTCATCAAAACGCGACGCCTGAACCAACGAAAACCCTATCTTAAGGTGGAGTTCGGAAGCCGGGACCTCGCCCGGATAATCTTTGAGCACAATCGTATACATTTTTGCCGCATCGAGCCAAGACGAAATTTTTTGATAGGCGACGGCCGCATTATACGCCGATCGGAACCGCAGTGTGGAATCACTTCGCTCATGCTCCACGACACGAACAAAGTAGTCAGCCGCTTGCGCGAAATCGCCGTTGGTGTGGTGAAGCATACCAACCTTGAAATGTGCGGGTGGAACAAATTCGCTTTGCGGGTATCGAGTGGGGAACTCATGAAAGATTTTAAGCGCACGATCTTTTTTATCGGCGTAGAAAAGGGTCAGGCCGATCTGATACGCGGCATCGTCAACGCGTTCACTTTCTTCGTACTTAGCCAATACGTATTCGAATCGTTTAAGAGCCTTGTCATACTCTTTCTCTACAAGATTGTATACCCCTTCGTAATAAACCACCTCCGCCGCATAGTTACGATATGAACCAAAGCGCTCATCGAGCAGCTTGAGCCAGCGATCCGCTTTTTTCCCTTCTCCATTCATGATCAGTGCGGTGGCCCCCCGCGCCAGTGCGGCCGCGCTGTCGGCCTCGGAATGCGCCAGCCGCAGTGCCTCGCCAAACGCCGCCGCCGACTCAGCGTAGAGTCGTGATTCAAAATACAGCGACCCCAGACGCTTATACGCATCGCCCCGCGGCGGAAGTTGCTCATAGCTTACCGCCTTCTTATAGTGATCCAATGCACCGTAAACATCGCCCACAATCTCCGTCGCCCGTCCCAACTCATAGTGAATATCCGCGACGATTGACTCTGGAAGCCGCTCCGCAAGAAGCTCATCAAATAGGGCCGCCGCCTCGCTTAAACGATCAAGACGGAGCAAGCACTTGCCGATTCCGTAGCGGGCGCGAAGTATGTGTTCCCCATCCGGGTAATTCTGCTCGTAAAGCTGGAAATCGCTCAACGCGTCGAATACCTTTCCCGTCTCCAGTTCGGCCAATGCCACTTCATACCGCGAACTTGCCGCGAACGGGCTAAATGGATAGCGGTACAGTACCTGTTTGAAAACTTCCGTCGCACCGGCATGATCACCACGGCTTTTGGCCAACATTCCGCTCAAGAAATAGGCCTCCGGCCGGCCGGCGTCGTCGGCGAACCGCTCATGAAACTTCTCGACCGCCCACTTAACCGAATCCAGCTCTCCCATGCTCAGATAGCAACGCATCAACCCCAACAAGGCATTCGGCGTCTGATTGCTCGACGGAAATTCTTCCACAATCGTGCCGTAGGCCTCTACGGCTTTACGATCATTTGCCGTTGAACCGTCATCGCCCGCTTCTTCATAATGCTCGGCTATGCTCGCAAGGACCGTGGGAAGATGCACGCTGTTGGGATACCGTTGGATATAAGCCTCATATTCCTCGATACCGGGAGCGGTCATCATCATAAGATTAAACGCCGCATCGTCAACACTGCTCGAAGAAGAAAATGTGTCGAGTACCGCCCTATACATCGTCCGCGCGTTCTCACGCGCGAAAGCCGCCGTCCGCTCGTCTCCTTCAAAAGCCGCTTTCTCGTTGAGCTTGCGGTAAACGGTTGCGGCACGAAGCATGACAAGGGCGTGGACCGAATCGCTTGTCGGCGTTGCCGAATCCAACACGCGCCGGTACACCTCGAGCGCCCTGGGGTAATCTTTCAAATGATTTTCAAATACCCCGGCTACCCGCATAAGGCGTTCCTCAGTACGCAGCGAATCAGGATCACGCTCAAATAGTTCGCCCATAGCGTACACGGCGGATTCGGCATCTCGAATACAGTGCGATTGCAAATACGCAGCCCTGGCCGACGCTTCTTCGACCAACGCTTTATCCCCTCCCGATTCCGCGACATATTCGTAGTGACGAATTGCCGATCGATAGTCCCGCTCCGCCTCATGGCATTGAGCAATCGCCAAAAACACTTTTGTTCCCAGAGAGCTTCCCGGAAACTGTTTCAAAAGGTTTTCGTATTCACGAAGCGCTGCGCCGAAGCGTTGATATTTGTCTTGATAAATTTTGCCGATGCGGTATACAATTCGATCGCGATTTCGAGCATGATCGGCGCCAAGATAACGGCGATATGCGGCGATCGCACTCGGATACAACTCACGGCCATAGTACAAATCTCCAATCTTTCGTATCGCCCGCGTTCCATACTCTCCGGCGGAATCCGCCGAAGCCAGCATTTGAAGCGTTTCGATAGCCTGCGGAAATTTTCCGCGACCTACCAAGCACTCGGCAAGACGGTAGCGAGCCTGTTCGGCATTTATTCCACCGTCGCTTCTCCGCAACAGACGACGGTATAGCTCTTCGGCCGCCTCAAAGCTTCCAGCCCGCCGCGCGCATTCGGCCCACGACTGAAGCATCGATGAAGACAAGTCCTCGCCTCGCTCGTGGAGCGCAGCGGAAAGCCGCTCGAACACCGCAAGCGCCTGCTCCTCCTTATCGCGCTCAACAAGCAAATCGATATACTCTCGGTAGCCACGCTCTTGCTCAACAAACGCCTTTTCCGTCTTTTTTTGCATCGCCGCGAAATGCTTTTCCGCCTCATCGGGGCGTTGCATTTTTCGCGCCAAAATCCCTTTATAGTAAAGCAGACGCGCTTGGAACACCTGATCCTTGGACCATTGCTTGTCGATTTTCTCCAGAACTCCCGATGACCGAGGATAATCCTGCCCGTCGATATAAAGACGCACAAGCGCTAAAGAAGCCTCCTTGGACTTTGGGTGATCCGGGAAACGAGTAAAAAAAACGTCGTACAGTTCGGCCGCTCGATCCGGGTTGTTTCCCCTTTCGGCGCACCATGCCGCCTCAAACAAAGCCAGACGCGCCTTGCCGCTCCCGACAAATCTGCTCCATATGGTATAGAACCAATCGGAAGCTTCCTTGTAGTCGCCCAGCTCCTTTCGCGCCCTCCCGGCCAAGAAAATGGCGTCCATGACGGCCGATTCAGAAGGGAAAAGCTCAATATAGCGCTCAAATGCCTCCGCGGCGTTGCGCATGTTTTCCATACGATAATGGCAAATGCCGATCTTGTAGTGCGCCTCGGCATCGAATTCGTGTGTTTCACGTTTGAGATTAAGGAACTTCCGGTATTGCTCAAGCGCCAATCCATACAGGCTGTCACCGTAAAAGCGCTCACCAAGCTTGTATACCGACCGGCTTTCGTTACCCCAAACCGATGCCGCGCTGAACAGAAAAAGTGCCGTTATACCGCAGGCCCGAACCATTGCGCGCGTTATAGCTTTTTTGTTCGTAAATACAATCATAAAGATAAAGGGGGAATTAGAGGACCACGGTAGCCGGCTTAAACGCCGTAAGATCCACCGGTTAAGTATCAGTGCCGGGAGTCCGAGCCTCTAAACAAGGCGGAATACCCGGAAACGAAAGTGATTGCCATTCAGCAAAATACGTTACGTTGAGAAGCGCCATCAATGAAATCCCTCGTCACCCGCCCTAAAACACCTCCGGCATGAAAAAAGGCGAGATCGCAGAACCTCGCCCTTGCCCGATTTTGGGTTTCGTACCGTCGCACCATCCACCATTTTTTGAAGAAGAGCACTTCCCACGCGGTTACATTATGCTTTTTTTTTGGGGGAAGATGACGAACCCCGGGTTAGTACTGGACGGGCTTACGCTCAGGAAGATCAGTGGTATCAAGTGGACCGTCGTCGGGCTGAGGCTCTTCCGTGTCTTTGTTAAGATAGAACACGGCACCGACACCAAGCCCGGCCGCAATAACCCCGCCGGTAATTGATGAT
>WJJU01000498.1 GCA_014729595.1 Chitinivibrionales bacterium | reverse complement strand
GTTGGACGGTGTCGCCGCACCTCTGGAATCGTACGAGAAGGCATATCGCGCGTTTGTAGAAGCGGACGCGGCGCTCGAAAAACATGACCGAAACGCCGCTCAATTGTCCGAACGGCGCGATTTGCTCGAATTTCAATATCGAGAACTGGCCTCGCTGGAGCTGTCAGCCAACGAAGAAGAGGAGCTGGAGCAAGAGTATGCGCTTCTCAGTTCGGAAACCGAGCGCATGGAAAGCGTATCACGGATCGCCGCTCTTATCGAAGGCACGGCGGAAACCCCTTCGCTCGAACATGCGGTTGTCGAGATTCGTAGGCAATTGGCGGTCCTCGAAAAGTATGACCCCAAAGCTAAACCTTGGCAGCAAGAAATCGACGGGGTTGTCACATCCCTTGCGGAACTCGGAATTTTTTGTTCTTCGTATCTCGAAGGAGCTATGGGCGGGGCTAACCCGGCGCGCCTCGATCAAATTAATCACCGGCTGGCCAAAATACAGCGTCTGAAGAAAAAGCATGGTTGCGACTTCGAAGGGCTTCTCCGCACACAACGCAAGATAAAGGCCGATCTTGATGCGATAGCCAATGCCGACGGCGATAGGGCCACGCTGGAACGCAAGGCGGCTGAGGCACACAATCGCGCATTAACACTCGCCGGACGGTTGACCGATACGCGGCGTCAAGCGGCAAAAGGCTTCGACGAACTCATTACGGAACGCATGGGACGGTTGGGGTTCACCGAAGGCAAATGGCGCACGGTTATGACCCCGCGGAAAGAACTCATGCCGCGGGGGCGGGAAGAACTATCATTCGAAGTCCAAACCAATCCCGGCGAACCGTTCCTTCCCCTCACCAAGACTGCGTCGGGCGGAGAAATTTCGCGTCTTATGCTTGCGGTAAAAACGGTACTGTCCGGCCAAGACCGCATTCCGGTTCTCATATTCGATGAGATCGATACGGGGGTGGGCGGCCTGCTTGCCAACACCGTCGCTCAGGCCCTGGTGGAATTGAGCCGATCACATCAAGTTCTCTGCATATCGCATCTACACCAGATCGCTTCGGCAGGCAACCATCATGTACATATCTACAAATCCACCGAAGACGGTCGGACGGTTACGCGGGCAAAGGTGCTCAAGGGTGAAGACAAAGTGCTCGAGATCGCCCGCATGCTTGGGGATGAATCCGAGATCTCGCGAAAACATGCGCGGGAACTGCTCAAAGACAAGTAGCACCTTCCTCAAAATAGCAGGATCAGGCATTTTTCACAAAGTGCACCAACAGTAAACCTCGGCAAAAAGTCTAAATAGTATTCGTTGACTCTCCCGGTCACCGAGGCTCACGCGGTGACCGGCGAGGAGACCGAAATACCGCTCAAGGTATCGATTCGGCAATCGGTTCGTCATATTTGGAATGGATGACGAAAACCGCCGATTCGCGGGCTTCAACCAACAAGGCGGAGGTCCCCCTTGCGGGAAATTCGTGGGTGATTATTCCATTTCCTGAAGGTATTGCTCGCGGTAGAAAAAGAGCTTGGGATCAGTGACCTTATATCGGCGTCGGCCAATACGCATCCCGCTCCTTCCCGGTGTCACCAAACCGTAGCCGATATGGACATGGGGTCCGCTTGTGCGGCCTGTCATACCGATTGTTCCCACGGCGCTTCCGGCTTCCACTTTTTCGCCGGTTTTAAAGTAGCGCTTGTCCATGTGGGCAAAAAACAGAATGGCGCCGTCGTTCACCACTCCGACCATGCGTCCGGCACCGCCGCCGTTTTGAAGAACCGCGGTGCCGCTTATCGGCGAGACGACTTCGGTTCCCAACACGGCGGCCACATCGATACCATAATGAGGATCCCCCCCACCGCTTCCTCGTTCACACCAATCGCCGGTAACGTAAGCGAAGGGATCCTTCACCAGAGAAGTGAAAAAATGGTAAGCCGGAGCCAGCTCACGCTGCCGGGGATTGGCGATGTCGTGCGGCGGATAAAAATCCATTTTTACGCCGGGCTCGACGGCATTGTAGTTACCGATCTTCGTTTCCCCTTCAAGTCGCGTTCGATTATGTATGGCCACCATTTCACGCGCGTATAAGTCCACTTGCTTCATACTTGGCACTATCGCTCTGAATCGACATATAGCGTATTTGGCGACTCGGTGCAGCGATTCACCTTTAGAAAAAGTATGGGTTATGACTTGCTTGGGCGACTCAACCAACTGTTGGGGTGCGATTGGTCTGGGAGCCGCGAAGTCAGAGACGGCCGAATTACCGGCCAAAAGCCAAACCAGAACGGCCGCCGCGGCGCACTTTCCCGCCGCGGTCAAGTAGCCGAGGAGCCGATCCCCTTGTAATCCACTCGCGCCGTCCAGGGGATTGTTGAGCACATATTGCACCATTTGCGCCAGCTTTTCGAATGCTCGGGCCGCCGAAGAGTATTGCTTAAATTCCCGTACCGCCTTACCCTCATCCTGGGCGTCCCGGACCGTCGCCGACTCGGGAATTTCGAGGTCAAAAATAATCGATTGAGGCAACATCGAAACGCCGGATTCATTACGAATTACAACCTGTTCACATAAGCCTTCAAGAAACCGACGATTTTCGTGCATAGTCCGCGTTTTGCCTTTGATTTTCGACTCAGCGCGTCCATACACCTCATTTTTAACAATGCGTATCCGAACATCGGCATGACGATCGGCCAACTGACGAACATTTATCAGATAATCCCGCAGACTTCGCGTGGAAAGAGCGTTAAGCGTGACGGGTATAAGATTAAGGTCGGCATGAAGATAAAGTGAGCGGGTCGTAGCGTTCCACACCGAAGGGGTATCGACAATGATGTATTTGTAATAGCTGCGACACAGAGCGATATTGTAAAGCAAATTCCGAAGATGGAATGGGGAGACATGCTTGTAGAGCCCACTCCCCGCCGGGATGAGATCCAAGCAGGGGCGAACACGCGCGGCGATCGAAGTGACGTCACCGCGGCCTACCACCCACGGCAGTAATTGCTCTTCGCTTTTGCGCACAAACCTACGCATCCACCGGAGAACGGGGTTTTTCGCCCCCTCTTCATCGGTCACCGGCGCAAAACGCCGTGCGAACAGGTCCCACGCTGATGATTCCGCATCAGCCGGATCCATGCCGAAAGCATGCGATGCGCTTCCCTGAACGTCGATGTCGACAATCAGCGTCGGTCCGCGGCGCGAAAGATTACATGCCAGATTGGTCGCAACGGTCGATTTCCCCACCCCGCCTTTGATATTGGCAACGTGAATTATACCGCCGTTATCAGTATCGGTAAATATCAGGGTCTTGGTCGATTTGGGCTTCACAATTGCCTTGCCCTATACACGCTTACACTTGTGTCAATCAATCGCCTCGGCCAACAGTTCCATTCCCGAATTCTCGGGCAAAACACGATCCAGCTCGTGCCGCCTTCGCCCCCGAATTGAGACAAAGCCTACCGGGGCATTGTAGAATACGATCGGGATTTCCTCAAGCTTGCGACCGAGTTCGAAATATTTATAGATATGCGCTCCATGCCGCCAACTCGGCACATCCATGAGCACTCTGTCGGGAGCCCCGAAATCCACCTCTTCCATAAATTTCGCCGTTTGGGCACAAAAAACGTGCGTGTGCCGCTTTTCCGCCAAAATCGTCATGAGCGGACGATGCCGTTCCACCACTTGGTCGAGTACCACTACTTTCATCTCACACACTCTCTCCTTGCTTGCTCCTACGTACGCGAACCCCTTACGGCTTCGATCCGGCCGCCGCAAAGGAATTAACCCCTTGCCGTACCGGCGTGGAGGTATAGACGATCACATCGCTCAGAGCATCCGTTTCGCCCGAACGGAGATGTAGCCTCGGATTCAGGCGAAAAGGGTCTCTACGAAAAGCATGATTTCAATGGGATGTTTCGACATTTTCGTCGCCGCATTGCCCGCCTCCGATCAGACGACGGCATTTTGATAGTTACCTCACCGGCGGCATAACTTCGCGGTTATCACTTTGGTGCTTCTCGTGCCCAAACCAGAGGCTTCATCAGTCCTTGGAATACAATGGTTCCGTTCGCGCGCGCCGTATCTCTAATTGTACACAATTCCGGTTGGTTTGGCAACCCCCCGGATTGCACGTATCGACATTTCACGGGCCATATCGGAACGAATGGTTACCCGTGCACGTCTGTTTACGCCCCTACGGAAAGAAAACGGTCAACGTTACAGCAACTGATTCTCGGCAAGAAGATTTTCCGCTTTTTGCCGGTACTCCCCCGCCGTCGTGTCTTGAACCAATTGTTCACAGTACTGTTTTGCCTCATCGGGTATGCCGTTGCGGAAGAGAAGAAGTGCCAGTTTCCAGCGAATCGCGGGATAACGATACGAAATACTCCTATCTTCCAGTGCGCGCCGATAGTATTGCTCCGCTTTTTTTACATCACCCTTCGCCTCGTGGGCCACCGCCAGCAGTTCAAGGGCCTCACCGGATACAAGGCCGGCATTCTCCCGCTTTGTAGCGACTTCAAGCCACGTAATCGCCTGGTCGTATTTCGCGTCAGCCAGGTGCATATCCCCCAACAGATAGGCCGCGTATCCCGCCTGTGGAGAACCGGAATGATTCTCGGCCACAAGCGCCAGCGCATCGATTGCCTTGGCGGTGTCCTGAGCATTGTAGTGAATCATCGCCGACCCGAACGCCTCTTGAGCCGCGCGCAAATTTTGCTTCTTGATGTGGCTATATCCATAAATACCGCCGATCACCAGCACTACGACCGCCACGACGGCGATAAGCCGGTTGCTGTTCTCGGTCGCATATTCTTTGGCTTTGATTATTCCTTCAAGAACCGGATCAGCGCCCTGCTCTTGCTTTTTCTCTTGCTTTTTTTTGCTACGTTTGATTTCCAAAGATTTCCTCCTTCGGGTATAACGATCCTCGCATTGTTCCGAGCTAAGTATATTGGAAGCGGCTTTGGCACATAGCCCGGCTCTCTGCGCATCATGCGGAGGGAGCCTTCCACACCCTAACGGCGTTCATGCCACTTGGCGTACATTCCGCCCGGGGGATAAAAATCCGCTTATTCATCAATCCGTTAAAATACTAAAAGCCGCCGACCGCGCAGAAACAAAGGCATTGATACCTTGCCGCCGATAAGTCGAATTATGAGCGCAACGTAGTGGGTACGCGAAGCAAACGCCGTTCGAAATATGAGAAATTCCGTTTTCGTGATGACGGCTAGTATATTGCTGTATACCGGCGGCGATGCGAGCGGCCGCAACATCATAGCCGTGCAAAAGGCAATACTGATATACGTCGGAGCCGACGGCGGCGTGACGGAGAACGCAAAGATAACTCGAAACCCCGAAGATCGGTCCCAAGGAACAGAAACCGATTGCAGCGGCTCGCTTCTTCGTGTTATAATGCTTAGCAACTGTTTTCGGATCATCATGTGCCAAAATCAGAGGCACTCGCGCGAGAAAAGTACCCCGAGAGAGTCGAGATTGTGATGGCGGAAGAGACGCGGCCCG
>WJJU01000497.1 GCA_014729595.1 Chitinivibrionales bacterium | reverse complement strand
TGTCAGCGGTGCGACAACCAACGCACGCGGCCAAACACTGGTACAAGCCGATTCGCATTCGACAATAGACAACCTGGTCGGCACTGCGGGAGGCGGCGTTGCCGGGGTTGCGGCGACAATTGTCGTTAGCTCGATTGAAACGTCGACCCTGGCATACGTCGACGGCGCCTCGCACCTTAACCAGGATGCGTCGTTCGCTCTATCTTCGGTCCAACGAGTATCGGTCAAGGCGAATGAGTACTCATCCGTAAACGATATTGCGGGATCTTATGGTGAGGGTTTTGTGGGTTTTGGAGCGAGTGTTGACGTTGCCACGATCAAGAGCAGCACCAAAGCATACATTGGAAACAATAGTGTGGTTTCCGCACGCGGTACCGTAGAGGTTGTCGCTGACGCCGACCGAACCGTGCAATCGACAACCGTTGCGTTTTCGGGAGGATTCGTTGGGATCAACGGTTCCGTTGCGGTCGTGAGTATCGGAAGCGGTGTCAGTGGTGAAGCACATGGGGAGGTACGAACGGATCCGAACCAACTCGATGTAAACGACAAGATATCGCTTTCCGACGGCGTTGAAGGCATCAGCACGACCGATGATACCGCGGTGCAGGCACAAAACCGAATCACCCCGGCGGCCGGCGAGGATTTCAGTATCGATGATGGAATAAGCACGGGGGCGGCAAACAACGATACTACGGCGTATATCGGCGGAGGAGCGGTGATTAGTGCCGGCGACGATATCACCGTCAAGGCGGAATCGACGGATACGGTGGATGTTGGTGTGGGCAGCATGGCGGCGGGTTTTGTCAGTGTCGGCGGCGCGGTCGGCATTGCGACGATTAATACGGCCACGATTGCGTTTGTCGGCGGTAACGCGACTTTGTCGGCGGGGGATCAGATACGTGTAGAATCGCGGTATGACGAAGATACCTATGTCGGCGCATTTGGAGGATCCGCCGGGTTTGTCGGCCTTGGCGCACAGGTAGCCAAAGTTAAGGATACCTCAACGCAGCGTGCCTATATTGAATCTGGTACATCGAGCGCGAACGCGGCAAAAATTCAGAATGCCGCCTGGGCCACGATCGTGGCGGACGCCGATCGGCGTATAGATGTCGATGCGAATGTTGGGGTCGCAGGCGCTGGAGCGGGGGGAGCGGCGATCGGTCTGGTCGAGGTTTCCGGTGCAACGGAGGCTACAATCGGCGGCTTTGCACAAATTGGGCAGAGTAGCGGGACGGTTACCAATGTCACGGTAAATGCGGAATCGTATTTGAATTCGATGCAGAACGTATGGACGGCGGCGGGTGGTATTGGCGCCGCCGGCGTGACCACCGGCAACCTCGAAGACAACACTTCCGTTTCGAGTACAATCGGTAACTCCGTAGCCATGGACGTCGAGGGAACGATAACCGTATCGGCGCTTCGGACGGCTCGCCAAAAAGCCGTGGTCACTTCGGGGGCGTTGGGCGCGGTCGCCGCCGGCGTAAGTATCAGCGACGTCACTTCGGATACGTCCACTACCGCGCTCATAGGCGGTGGGGTCGCTATCAGCGGCAATCGGTTGGTTGTTAGGGCGGTGAGTGGCGACGACAATCTGGCGGATGCGGTAGCGGGTGCGGGTGGGGTTGGCGCGGGCTCCGGCATAGAAATCGATACTTCGAACACAAGTAACACGACCGCGGCTGTAGGGAATGGCGCCGCTATCGACTTGGCCGACGGCGTTTGGGGCGATTTTATCCTGGCGGCGGAGCATACGGCCAAATTCAACGGTCGGGTTACGACGATTGCGGGTGGGGCAATAGCGGGTTCGGGTGTCAACAGTGACCATAACGTAACTGCCAATACTACTGCTCGGATAGGTGATATCGTTACGCTGACCGCAAAGCAAATCGATATCGATGCGTTGACAAAAGTCCGTAAGAGCATTCTGGGCGGTGGCAACATTCGTGGTGCGGCCTTTGGTCTTGCGGCCGGTGGCGGAATCGATAGTGATACGATTCTTAATCTCAACACCAGGGTGCTTGTCGGCGCCAATGCTTCTTTAAGTGTCGTGGAAAACGCCGGTAGCTCCGGACGTTTCACGCTCGATGCGTTCAATGATATTGTTGCCAAAGAAAAATTCGTGTTTACGGCGGGGGGTGTCGTAGCGGGCGCGGGCGCTTCGTTGGACATAAAGACCAACGCCGATATAGCTCAGATAGAGGTCGGCGAAGGGGCTGCTCTCAATAGTGAAGGCGACATCGATTTCTCGGCCCGCGGCACGGGCGATATCGCCGGTATCGTAAGTCTCGACAGTTACGGCGCGGCCACGCTTTCGATTGCAAATACCAGACTGGACATTCTGCCTACGAACGATATCAGTTTCTTGACGAATTCCTCCGTGGAGGCGGAGGGTAATATTAATGTCTCGACCGGGACCACCGTGAATTTCGTACGCGATTTTTATACCCTTGAATCGCGGGTCGACAGCTTTGCCGGCAGTTTGGTTCCGATCGACAGTATCGATGCCCGAGCCGTTTTGGTGCAGGATAACGACATCACGGTCGATAGTGGCGCGTTGCTTGAGTCCGCCGGTAATATCAAGCTCCACGCCGAGAAAATTACCGATTCGGATCTCACTTCGGTTGCCAAGGGCGTCAACTGGATAAGCGCCGTAACCGACTTTATCAACGATCTCACCGGCGGTGGCGGTGTGGCATTTTACGACGGCTATCTGCATCAAGAGGCGCAAGGCGCCGTGCAGATCAACGGAACTCTCCGTACCGGAATAAAACGCCACCAGTTCTTGGCTTTAAACGATTGGAACGGAAATGCGGGAACGATCACCGGTGCGGTCAATCCCGATGAAATCGGCTATACGGTCAGCAAGGAGCTGGTGGAATCGGGATTGGTGCAGGCACTCGAGCGTGCGAGAGAAAAACTGGCTGAGTTCCAGGGACTTACACCTGTTAATGCCGATTTGGTTAATTACTACGAGTCTGAAATTACCAGATTGCAGAATGAACTCATGGCATTGGGGTTGTTGGAGTACAATGCCGAACTTGATTCCTACAATCCGATTCAACAGTATGCAATGACCGTCACCTTAGACGACATCACCGCGGCGGCGGGTTGGATCGATGTGCGGGCGGGCAAAATGATCGGTAACGGGATAATCGACGCGCCGGGGGATGCTAGTGTTACTATTGTTAATAATACACCGGCATTTCTGAGAGTCAACGACATCACTATCCCAATGGACAACGGCGGCCTTTTCTTCAACGGCGTGCTGGTCGACGGAAACGCGGCGGTAAACGCTTTGAATGACGGTGCAACGGCATCCTTTGCAAGTATATCGAACGCCGGCGCGGATGTGGAGCCGTTCATCTCGATCGAGAATACGTTCGACGCGGCAACTTACACGCCGCCGGTCGGGGATCCGACAAAATTCACCCCCGGAGGTACACCGCACGACTATCTGACCCCGAGTATCACAATCGACGGGCATATTGAAAACCTTCGCGGACTGTTCCAGGTGACGACGGCGCCCGGCGGTGATTATATCGTCAGCGAAACGGCAAGCATAAATGCCAAGAACATCGTCGTGTCCGCCGGCGGGAGCGTCATCATTCAAGGGCTCACCGATTACAGCGTGGGCGGCGAGGAATACTCCGCCTGGAAACCGCATACCGAAAATCCGGGAGCGTCCGACAACATCGTCGCTTTTGCGGCAAGTCCGGCGGCTCAGTCCGCCGTTCTGAACCGTCCGGCAAGTGCAACGCCAAATCTGACGGGTCAGAATATCGTTATCGATGCGCAATATATAAATGTTAACGGCATTATCCAGAGCGGGAAAGCCAACTATGCATTGACACTCGGGGCGGCAACCGCAACCGAAATCGCCAACATCAGCCCCTCGGCAACGGGAAGAATCGAGTTGACGAGTGCTTCGAATGAGGATTTCGACGTTTATTACAATAAAAGTACCGGCGAGATAGAGGTTAACCCCGTCCGGGTCGGCGGCGGTTCCGTCGAGCTGTTCGGTCGCATTTTGTCGACCGCTAAAACGGGAGAAATTCGTGTGCTCGGCGGCTACGGCGATATTGAAATTACCAACAATACGGCCTATAGTGTTGTGGTAAAGGGTGTCGATGCTTCACGGCGCGGTACGGGAAGTCTCATGATAGTCGACAAGGCCAAAGGCATGCAGTCGACCTGGTATCGCAAAGATGCCGCCGGGGTTACGGTAAGGACCAACGGTTCGACGACGGCGGGCTCCGACACCATGAGCTATTCACCCGCAACAGGCTGGCGCTACGGATGGTCGGTAAATACGGTCGTACAGACACGGACCATAACCACCTATGGAACGTCGGCCTGGTTGGGCATAGACGCCCTCGCCGCCGATCCCAACAATGTTGTTGAAGGCCCCTACACGGAAGTGCTGAGCGGGCCGCATCTGTCCGACGAAGGCCCGTACTATTATCTCGACGCCGCAAACACGAGCGGCTACTCTTACGTCAGCAATGCGGTGACGATATCGAGCAGCCACAGAGAAATCGATCATTGGACCGAAAGCACGTGGTACGGCAAGAAGACGTACTACTCCAAATGGCAACGTCTTGAAGGAACGGCGACCACGCATACCCATTCGGTCCGGGCGGATAATCCGATTTCGATCAAGATGATGGGTCGTGACGAAGGTCGGGTGGCCATCAACTCGACGGTGACAGGGGCGAATGTCATTATAGAGGGCACAATACGCAACGATTCGGGTACAACCTCGATAGCCACCCAAGGTTCGATCATGCAGCGTGGCGCCACATCGTTTATCGGCGGCCGTCGTATCGAGTTGAGCGCGAAAAACGGGGTCGGCCAATCCCTTGCGGTCAATACCGATCTGTCTACGCAACCGTATGATTATACCACCGACGACGGTACGCGGGCGATCAACCGCACGAGTGTGGTGAAGAATGCCGACGACTACTATCTCTACTTAGGAGAGCATGCAACGCTCGACCTTGGTACTCAAAATTACTCGAACGCGTCGATATGGCGGAAACTCAGCCATATCGTGAGCCTCAATGCCGTTTCGAGCATGGGTAATATCAATATCAATGAGCGTGCGGGGGATATGGAGGTCGATCATATCACGGCCGCCGTCGGTGATGTGACTCTTGAGGCGCAGGGCTCGATCAAAACAGCCAAGGCGACCGAAACAACCTTGCTCAATAGTCTGGTTCAGGGCGGCCGGGTGATTATGAGCGCCTCCAACGGCGGTATTGGTGATGGTGAAGCTCATCCGCTTGGGCTTCGGGTCGGCTCCGCATCGCGGGACTACCTGATGATCACCTCGAAACAGGGCGTGGCAATCGAGCAGAAATCCGGCGATCTGCGTCTGAAGAACCTTAATGCCGAAACCGGCGATGTCTTTGTCAAGGTTCCCGGCGGCGCGCTGATCGACGCCGATACGACGGCGCAAACCGATGAGAGGACCTACGAGGCGTTGTTGAACGGTGTATGGAAAGACCTTCAGTTGACCGAAGGAACCGGTGCGCAAGAGAAAATCGACAACGCGCTCGAAGCTTTCGCGAGTGTCAAAACGCGTGAATACAAGGCGTATTGGGGGTATCGCAAACTGCAGAGCGATCCGTCGGTTTATGACGCCGGATTCCAGGTAACGCTTTCGGTCGAAGAGGAAGCGACCTACCGTGATACGCTCGGGTATGACGATGCCGCGATCGCGGCGCTCGAAGCCAAGCGGACCGCCGAATTCCACGATCTTCATACGCGCTACGGGAGCCTAGGGGACGCCTACGATCCGAACTATACCTATACCTTGAGCGCGGAAGAGGAAGCTTCGGTACGGAGCGGCATTAAAGTGTGGACCGAGCAGCAACTGCTCTCGCTTCTCAGCAGAGGATTGCTAAAACGGGTCACCGATACCCAGGTGGCGGTCGAAAACGCCAATATATCGGCCGCGGGCGGTGTTACGATAGAGGCGGCGGGAAGTATCGGAACCGCGGGCGGTCGCGCACTTATCACCGTCGGCGCCATGTCCAACGACGATCGGGTTACCTTATCGGCGGCGGAACGTAACGATGTTGTCTTTTTGTCCGGCGATCCTACGGCGGCGCGGGTTAGTTTTACACATCGAAGCGGCGCGGGCGATACCCTCACCCGTACGGACGGCGGTAATTGGCAAAGCGACGGTTTCCAGGCGGGAATGACCATCGCCGTATGGGGTAATTCGCAAAACGAAAGCCGAGGCAACGCCTACTACACGATTGACTCGGTTAGTGCGACGGTGCTCACCCTCGTACCAAGCGATTTGCTCAGAACGGAAGCCGGCGTAAACGTACAAATCGGGAAAGTAGTCATCGATCCCGAAGCGCCGAGCGTACCGATTACGCGGATCGGTGTCAACCTGCGCGATGATGTCGATGTCGACACCTTCGGCGGAATCGATGCGCGGGCGGGAGAGAGTGCCTTTATCGGTT
>WJJU01000496.1 GCA_014729595.1 Chitinivibrionales bacterium | reverse complement strand
TTTCGACATGTCGGTTCAGCCCCCCCCCGAAAAGAGAAATTATTCCCCGGCCACCTCTTTGGGGAACTTCTTCCTCACTCGTTGATTCAGTGCGAAAAGGAATAAGAGGCGCCTTCAAAATAAGCCACTACTCAGGCCAACCGCGACGACGTGTCCGTTTCGGTACGCTTCCTCACCATATCTCCGAGAATATGCCTCCTCCTTCCAATTTGCGGGATCCCCTCCAGGCCCTCCCGCTCAGCCTTCCCGCGAAATAGCTCATCCTGGAAGCGGCTCTAAGTCGTGAATACATTCTATTTGACGTCAACCGGCAACTGTCACTATGCGGCCAAGTGAATCGGCCCGACAGGAAAAGTGGTACGTAACTCTCCGGGACAAACAAGCGCTTTAACGGTATCACTATGCCGATCCTTGGCACGATGAGGCGCTCTTTCGGCACTTTGTGACAAATTACACTACATTTGTTACAACATTTGTTAAAATTACCCCTAAAGCATTACAAGCATGGCTATTTTGCGTGAAAATCATAGACGAGCTTCGGTTTTTGCGTGACCGTCCCGGGACGCAAGCCCTTGCTACTCCACGACGCTCGGCTGGTCGGTAAGACCTATGCGGTGCGGTTTTTTGCACGGGAATTTCCTACGTTCGTGGAAGCCCACCTGGAGCGTCCGGAAAATACGGAGCTATTCAAAGGAACGCTCAAGCCCGCCGATATTCTTCAGGCTCTGATGCTCAATAACCCACCGCGGGTACGCGAGGGAGCCACACTGCTTTTCTTCGATGAAATTCAGGCCTGTCCGCCGGTCTTTGCCCAGCGGATGAGCGCTTTTGGATCGAAGATAACTGCAACGGATGCGACATTTGTCGAAAGGTGTACCCGGTTACTATTATCGAAATGGCCGAAAAGCCTTCGTTTCGACACCATTGCTAAGAGTGCTACGCCTGCACGCATAACTGCCCGCGGAATGCCATTCGGGTCAAAAACTAGAAAAGCAAGGCTCGATACAGAAATGAGCATATTGGGGTGAATGAAATTATCGGATCACATGCATGAACGGTTGCGCCTTGGGTTTACCCCGCGAAAAGATCCCGAAACTCCTCCGGCATCTCGTTGCCTTCGATTAAGTTGGTCAACAACCGGCTTCCCACCGCCGCCGGGGCGAAGACCAAATCCGCCCGCGCCAGCTTCAACAGATGCATCGCCCGAGCCGAACTCGCCACCGCGAGCACACGAACCGCCGGATTGAGATCCTTGGCCACCAGCGCGATGAACGCATTCTCACCGTCGTCGTCACGCGCTGCGATCACCATGCGCGCCCTGTCAATACTCGCTCTTCTCAGGACACTCATTTCGCTTCCGTTTCCCGTAATAACCGGGCAATCATCCGACGACGATTCGGTGTCGCTCTCGACAATCCGACAGAAAGGGATACCCCGCACCTTGAGTTCTTCCACCGTATTGGATGCGATTTGCCCTTCACCGACTAAAATTACATGATTCGTGGGTTTCATCCGCGAGCCTCCCGGACTGAATATTCGCGCTACTTCATTGGAAATGGCCGGCCCCACCGTCGAGACAATGGCCGCGGCAAAGGTGCTGAGTCCTACGACAAGCAAGGAGATCGTAAACAGACGTGTTGCCGTGGTATCGGGTACGATATCGCCGTAGCCCACGGTCGACAATGTAATCATGGTATAGTAGAAAGCCGTCGGAAGGTCACGAATCGACGGCCTGAAACCGGTACCGAAAAGGTAGGCGCCGAACGTGCCGTAGGCTAATACCGCGAGAACGCCAAGAAGCGACAGTGCATAGTTGGCAACAGGGGTCCTCCTGTCAAACGACTTTCTTCCCGCGAGCAAACCAACGAGCATGAGACTGGGCAATATCGAGTTGATCCCGATTAGGCCGCGCGCCAGATTCACCCCCGCGGTAACCGCGACCAGCAATATCCCGAACGCCCACGCCGATCTCAAGCACCACAGAAGACCGAGACCGGAAAGGATCAGCATGGCACCCAATATAAGCTGCGCGGTGTTACCCAAAACGGAGAGAGACCGACCAACCGACGACAAGGTTTCAACTCGTGCAACGAGAGCGGTTTCATGCTGAAGAGCGTCCAGCACATTGAGTCCGCCGCTGAGCAGGAATGCCAGAGCGAACGGCCACTGGGGCAACAGAGCAATTACCCTGCGCGGCAAAAAACGCCACCAGGCCCAACGATGCTCCGGTTGTTCCGGATTTGGCCCCATACACACTCCGCAAAGAAAACCGCCTCGGCTTACATACCAGCCAAAACTGGTATTCCCCACGCCGATCCGCCACCCCAAACGCGTCGCATGATCCGTGACCGCTCGATTAAGCGCCGGATTTCCACAAAACGACCGTTTTTTTCTAACGGACTATCATGAGTTTGCCCTTGGTGAGCGGGCTATCGTCGGTATCGGTGATTAGGTAGAAATAGACCCCCGAAGCGAC
>WJJU01000495.1 GCA_014729595.1 Chitinivibrionales bacterium | reverse complement strand
GTATGGAATCTATCGGTGCTATCATGAATGTAAAATCGCCGCTCAGCGTTTCTTGCGGAACGTTGTCGTCACCTATGGTCAAGGTTACATCATGCGCTCCGACGGAGAAATCCTTATCCAATATGGTGCCGGTCCCCAGCTCCGCATCGGCCTCCGTCCACGTAAAATCGGTCAACACGTGACCGGGTTCGTGTGTGTGCGAATAAGTGCCGTCCAACACTACCCGTTCCACTCCGTCGCCGTCGTAATCGATTTTCGAGTCGGGGCCAGAGACAACAACATGCAAAAAAGGGTGTCCCGGGTTTTCTTCCGCGGTGGCGCTGAAAGGAATTTCAACGGTATGGAAATTACCGCTCAGTTCAAGAGCCAACTCATAAGAATTCTCGCTCGACGGTGCGACGGAAACGAACATTGGGACGGATTCGCCGGCCGGGATTGTAACCGACAAAGGATAATATGCGTTTTCCACCGATCCCCGGTATTCCGATTCGTCGATCGTAACCGTTATGTCGCGACCGTCTCCGTTGCGCAGCAAGAATCCAAGCGATGATACAACAATTTCACGATCGTTGTCGTTTTGCAGCATAACGGTGTTTGTGACCGGATCACTAATCGCAATGTGGCCGAGGCTTATCGTCGAGGGGGAGACCGCAAGTGAAAGAGGCGGCTCATAAGGGACGATTTCTATCGCCGATATCTTGGGATTTTCCACTTCATGGACAAAAACGATATCGAGAGAATTGTCGCGCACCGTTACGTCGAATTTTTTTACGAGTGCCGTGTTCGCTCCGACTTCAGCAAAGATATCGAACTGTTCGAGCACCGTGGAATCCTCTATGAGTACCGAAAAAACCCTTTGTCCGGTTCCCGTTATGCCGTCATAAATTTCGGCAAAGTGCAGGCTGACCGTATAGGTGCCGGAGTCGACCGGAAAGCCGTACCGCATCTCTTCACCGGACGCATAGTCCCAGCGCTCGGTTTGGTAGAGTGGGTCCAGAGAGTTTCCCGCTATGGCGTCGGTCGTTGAGAAGGTGTTGCCGGTGTTAACGTAGGCGTCGTCGGTCTCCCACGTCGTTGAGGATTCATCGGTGAATGCGGTTCCGCCGGCGTTAACGAAATATTCGGTCGTTCCCGCGGCCAAGCCTTCGCCTGCAAGCATTGCACTTACCGAAGCCGGCGTCGCGTCGGAGTTCACTGTCAGCCGAGCGGTGTGATTTCCTTGACCGGAGGGTGCGAATTGTACGGCCATGGTTTTAGATTCCCCCGGTGCAATGGAAAACGGCGTCGGCGGCGTCGAATGCAAAAAGGCGTCGGCGGATGCGCCGTCAAGATCTATGGAGGATACCGTTGCGGTGACTTGGCTCGTATTGGCAATGGTCAGGCTCTCCGGTGAAGAGGTCGATCCGACTGCCGTTTTTCCAAAATTAAGCATTGAAGGGCTTAGTGCAATGGCGGGTAACGCATTTGAAGAATATAGCTCTATTGCCGAAATCTTTGGATTTTGTGTTATGTGTGCAAGGCGTATGTCAAGAATTTCGTCCGAAACGGTTACCGAAACGGTTTCGACAACAGCGGTATATTGACCCACTTCCGCCACAATATCGTACCGTGAACTGACAAGGCTGTCCTCGACGAAGATGTCGAATACCCGCTCTCCGGCTTGGTCTATCGGATCGTAGATTTCCGCAAAATGGAGAAGCGCGGTGAACGTTCCGTCGCCGACGGGAAATTGGTACGCCAAATCCGGGTCTTTCTTCGGGGCATATCGCTCGGTTTGGTACAGAGTCTGATTCGCGGCGCCGGCAATGGAAGTGGTTGTTGAAAAGGGCTTGCCGCTCGCGGCAAGGTAAGTGTCGTCAGCGAGCCATAGTGCTCCCGATGCGTCGGTATAGTCACCGGCGCCGGCGTTTATCCGCACGACTGGCTCCATAAGTTGTTGAATCGTATTGAAATACACCGTGTCCCCCACACCGTCGGCGGGGGCATGATCGGCATGGACCAAAAATGCCCGCAAAATATGCCGACCGGGAGCGACGTCTTCGAATAAATAGCTTCCGTCAAAATCGTAATCCGCCACCATTGGAAGCGTATCGAGTACGAAATGTACATGGTCGACATTGCCCAAATCGCCGTCGACTTGATAGTGTATTTGTATACTGCCGGCCACAAGGGTATCGTTCGAGGCCGGAGATACTATGGTCACGGTCGGCGGAACATATACATATCCCGTACCGCTGAGAGACATGATTTCCGGGGATGACGGGTCGTTGGAGATGAATGCAAAATCGGCATTGTACGACCTTTCTTCGGTGGGCCTGAAACGTATCGAAATTTCCAATGCCGAATCGGTGGGCAGCATTACCGGGAGAGTGGGAGTACTCAAGAGAAAATGGGCGGTATCACCTCCATACCCCGCAATTGAATCTATGTGAAGAGTGCCCGGGCCCGTGTTGCTTACGGTTGCACTGATCGCGGTCGAAGTATCGCCGATGTTCACCGAATCAAACGAATGGCTTGCCGATAAAAGCGCCAGTGACGGCTGGTGCAAAATCTCGATTGCGGATATTTTGGGTCGTTCGACTTCCTGCAAAAGCTCAATATCGAGAGTGTCATCGTTCACCGTTACCGGAATCTCTTCAATGACCGCGGTGTATTGCCCGCCGGCCGCCTCGAAAATATCATAGTTGTCCAACCGTGGCTTGTCCTCTATGCGTACGTCGAATAGCCGAAATCCCGGCTCTGTTGTTTTCCAATAAATTTCGGCAAAATGGAGTCGCACCATGTAGGCCCCTTCGGGCGCCGGGAACGCGAAGTGAACGTACGGAGAATCGGACGGGCCGTAGCGAACCGTTTGGTAGAGTGAATCATTGACTGTATTCGATATTTTGTTGGACACTTTGTAGGTACGTCCCGTCGTGGTCCATGGCGCCCCGGCTTCCCACCGCTTACCTTGATCGTCCACATACGAACCCGCCCCGGCGTTGATCCGGTACAATGCGGATTGGCCTGCAATTTCGCCAATCATTATCAGTACCGAGAATAGGGCGTGTGCCGCACCTATTGCATCAAAACAGCCTCTCATGAGATTCTCCCCCCACTAAAAATGTAAGTAAACCATCAGCCTGACTGATTATGGAACAAAGCGGAAGGGGAGTGTAAGCAATGGTTGTGCCGACGATAAAAGAGCGGTGCTTGTCCCTACAAAAAGCGGCTATACGGCCAAGTGTCTAAAAAAGAAGGGGTTAAAACAAAACAGTGTGTCTACCAATCGGCGGTAATAGCGATGAGGTTTTACGGAGAGTTCTTCACCGAAACCGAATCGATCTAATCCTTGGTATCGAGAGTATTGGTTTTATCGATGCCGAGAAGTTACGCGTACGTTACCGCTACGTCGGGGTGAAAGCCAACGGGACCGGGCGCGAGTGTTCGTCTGAAATGAGATTTAAAAGCGATTTCCCTCGGAGTCAAGTGTGCGCGCGCTTTTTTTGCGAAAGTATGCAACTCAGAGCAAAATCGGGTAAGCGCGAAGCGAAGTGATTTTGTCGCTCCCCTTTGATCCTTTGCTCCATTCCGTATTACGCATAGGCGAAAATCCCGTCTATGTTGGCCTTTATGGGCACTGCCGGAGCAGTAGTTCTCCGACAAGCTTTCCCTCGGTGTACACCATCGCGTGACCGGCTCCCTCGATTATTTCAAAATACGCATCGGGGAACATTTGTGGGATTGTTCTCGCCGATGAGAGCGGGATGACATTGTCGTTTGATCCATGAAGCGCGAGAACCGGGCAGGTGATTTTCTCTTTAAGGTAACTACCGTCGTATCCCTGCAGCGACCGCAGAATCTGGCGATACCACCCGATACGTCGGATCACGAGCATTTCCGTCGGCGCGTCTTCTCCAAATCC
>WJJU01000494.1 GCA_014729595.1 Chitinivibrionales bacterium | reverse complement strand
TCCATCCTGGCGCTTGTGTTGAATGGCAATAAACCAATGTCTCGCACGCCTCTCCAGTCCAAATATCGAACATCGCGGTCGGTAACGAATCCCTTGCTCCAGGTTTCAATCCATCGGCTTCGCAAAAGCTTTCGATTCGAATGAATAATACCGGGCGCAAGGGAGAAAAAGCCCACTTTATGTTGAAGGGTCCCGCAATGGCAAAAAAAAGCGTCTATGCGGTTGGCGGCTACGACAGCATGAAAAAGCGAAGATCCGGTAAGATCATGAACGGGAATGTCCTTGGCCCCGGCGCGCTTGATTATATCTTCAACCGTTGTCTTCATCCGCCGAACATTGCGGTTATTGCCCCATACATCCATTCGGTTTACCGGTCCCTGGTTACAATGCGGGTACGAAACACTGTCAAAGACGAGGCCAAGATTTGGGTACTTTTTTCTAAGTGAGATAATAATACGAGCCAGTGCTTGCGTTTGATTAACGCACGTTCGCCCGTCAGCCTTGAGGCTAAACCAGCATAACGGAAAAGCTTTAGCATGAAGCCAATTCATGGTCTCGATGAATTGCTTTTCGCAGTGGGAATGTGCAAGTCTTGCGACCCGATTACGCAATTCTTCATTTATGAAAATATCCCCCACTCGAGTAACTAAAAGGTCGTTTTTCATAGCGACGGCAGAAATCTTCCCCTTTGCTTTATTGCGTATAAGCGTATGGGAGGGTGCGTCCAGCAATTCATTTACCGGACCCAAAGGCTCCTCGAATAAAAGATGGTAACGCGCATTTTGGGCTAGGCCTTTGTCTTTGAGCCTAAGATATCCCGACATCTCATTGAGCGCGTAGTGTGCGAAATGCGAGTTGCCAATCAGTACGGTGGGTGTTCGGTTCCCTCTTGATTGAAGGTAACGGCACGAATCTTCAAAGGCATTGAGAATGACCAATTTGAGTCGGGCGCATATCTCGGCAATGCTTCGTCTTGGCAGTAAGGCCCTTCGGATCATTCGCCCGATATTCGGGCCCTTACTGTTTTTCTCGAATGTTCCCCGCGGTACCGGAAGCAACACGAGGTCATGTTGAGGCAGATAGCAGAACGCCGCTTCCCAGCCGGTCTTGATTCTTAAGGTGCCCACGAAAAACACCTCGTAGCCCTCGAATCGATAAAATACTCTGTTATCGGCTATGAAAGAATCGCGCGATGTAATCATACCGCCGCTGAATGGACATATCATGGAAATTCTTGCGTGCTGGAGAATTTCTTCTTGATAAAGTGTTCTTAGTCGCGTAGACGGATTACGGTGAAGCTGGAATAGCTTCGCGACATTATCCCTGCTGATACCTATTCTTTGAAGGAATAATGCGTCATATGCGGCGGGCAAATCATTTATAAGGCCTATGGCCCGTGGTGGTTTTGATCGGCAATACGCATTGAGTGACCTTTGGAAATCGGGTGTTTTCCGTTGCCGTGACATAGAATCACAGAGCTGTAGAGCTTTATCATCTTGCCATGATTCGGTTGGTGTTAGTATAAGGCTCCAAGCCTCGCTGAAGAGGTCTTTATAGAATCGGTTGGTTTTAGGCATATTGAAAATCTCGGTATAGTGTGTTGTTAATAAAGCACATGGTATTAAGTTGTTTCGATCGAAGAGCTTTCATTACAGTGAAGCCTGAATAACCGTATAGATTGTTCCCAACTAAAAGGCACCGCATTTTCTCCGTGTGTAAGCCAAGATAAAGCGGCACTTTCTCTTATTGTAGGACCTTTCGAAATACACGTAGCGCCTTGTCGTCATCAGCGGAATAGAATAACACCCACCGTGCCGCTACGGTGAAGTATTTTAAGCAAACGAAATAAATCCGTATTGCGGTTGTGTAATCAGATAGTCTCTTGGATTCAATGTAATTGAAATTACAATATATCGAACACCGAACAATTGGTTGGAATGTGATCCTCTTTTCTCTTACTTCTAATACGTAACCTTACGTGCGCCCGCCATGAAACAAAAACAAAAAATACATAGAAAACTACTCGCTGCGACGCACTTTAAAATGCGTATTCGGCTCTACGCATTATACGAGCATTTGCAGCCTCCTTTTAAAAGCGATTCCAGCGATTCTTTGCGCATGTTCTTTATTGTAGGCAGCCAAAGGAGTGGTTCGACCCTTCTTCGTTTGGTCCTGAACTCCCATCCCGATATTTATGTGCGTGAGGAAGACACTTCCTATAAAGCCTTGGAAGATAATAGGGACGCGGGATCGAAAGATTACATGGGCTACAAGATACCTTCCTGGACTTACCGATATCGCCGACTGAACAAGAGCTATCCGTCGGCTAAGAATTTATTTGTTCATAGAGACATAAGGTCGATTGCTTGCTCCATGATCACCCTGAAGTTCGGTTCGTCGACGTGGGTTGAAAAATATGGATACCGCGAAATTGAAAAAGGGATTTCGGCTTGTACCGGTAAGGAGAAAGCTTTTTTCCTCGAATGCTACGCGAACCTCCGCGCCGACGCGAACCAAGTTGCCCTTGCGGGGCTTTGTGCAATGGTAAAGAGCTATTTGTTGAACGAGTATCGCAAACAAGGAATAGAAACAATCAAGATACGCTATGAAGATCTAATTATAAATCCGCGAGACACGCTTTCGCTTTTGCTCCAAACGTTGGGGCTCCCCTGGCACGATAATGTCCTTCAACACGATCGTCTTCATAGTGGTAAGTGTTTTGGACGCACCGATGCCCAAAGGTCTATAGACGCATCTTCTCTCAAAAAATGGGAAAATATACTCGCAAAAACCGACCGACTGGCCGTTGAGTCTCTTGTCAAGTCATTCGTGGACACCTTTGGATACACATGCGGACATCTATGGGATTCGGAGTCCGATTAGCTTAGCCGTTCACCTCGGATTACGGCGCTATAATATGAAAATGCCCATAAGCAGCCAAAACACTTTGCACATATTGTCGATTTTTGACGCGCGTCCTTGTAGGTTTTGTTGAAAATAGTATGTCGGAAAACCCATACGTTGGCGGTTAAACATTTGTAATTATTACTCCGAGAACAATTTGTGCTAAGGGACCATCCAGGGAAAACCTGACCTAAAGGTCAGGTCACACGTTATCAATTAACTGCAACCCTGCTCGGAGTAATAATTAACAACATGAGCGATTCCTTTTTAAGGAATCACCTATAAGGGCCACAACTTGGCTTCAGTGTCCGTATCCATTCCCTAAAATAACCCGCCTTAGCACCAAACATCATTCACTGAGAATTTGAGGGCGCAATGACAGTGGTTCTCATCTTGGGTGGAGCAATCATATCGCACAGCCGGCTTATTGTAGGATGATTGGGAAAATGCACTTTGCCCTGACTACATACCAAACTCGCTTCATCGGACCGGCCCTGGCGAATAAGGACGCGTATGAGATTCAGCCATCCTCTGTCATACTCCGGTCGAATGCGGATCACGGTTTGCAGTTGTTTTTGAGCCTCGCGTAGCTTGCCTTTTTGTACAAGTGCCGCCGCAAGGTTGTTGTGTGCAATGAAATTGCTTTTTGTAACAGCCACCGCCTGAGAGAACAAAGACTCACCATCTCTCCATGCAGGAAGATGATGCCACGTGCGCACCGAATACAAAAATAGGGGCAAGATTGTCGCCAATTGGAGCATAGTCCTTCCCCAGGCCAACCGGTCGAAAACCGACCGTGCCGTCCAACATATCGCAATGAAGAGTCCAATATGGGGGATATACGTATATCGGTCGGCCATTGAATGAGAGCCGAACTGAACAATTCCGATAACCGGAACCAACGTGCCAAGGTACCAAAGCCAACCCATGAAAGCATAGGGGTGTTTAGATGCTCGCAATAAAACAAACGCCGAAATTGTCACCAGTATTCCGGCGGCGGGCACGGTCTCCCACCATGGAACTTCAAAACGAAGCGGGTACAAAACCGACAACCCGAACGGCCAAATCGTTTTCCACAAATACATGACGTATGCGATCAAGGCCGTCGATATACGAAGGTATAAAGGGTATGTGG
>WJJU01000493.1 GCA_014729595.1 Chitinivibrionales bacterium | reverse complement strand
CGCTTGTTGGGGGATTCGCTCACGCTCAACGGAGACCTCGAGGCAACCAATACCATAAACATATTCCATATCGGTGAAGACGGCGCGCCTTTAAATATGGTTGTCAAAGGAAACCTGCGCGTATACGCTCGCCAGGGACGTTTTAACGCTTACGGCGGCAGGATCATTGTGCGCGGTGATTACCGGATGGGTGGTGATCTTTGGTGGGGGAGCCATGGAACGCGGAGTACCATTCTTGAGCTTGCCGGTGTGGACACCCAACAGGTCGAGACCGGTTCCGCTGATGGTAATCCCGGCGAGAGGTATGCACGAATTGAGCATACCGGTGAAGGTATGGTTCGTTTTGTCGGTGGCGGTACAACATGTAAGGCATATATCCAGACCGCGGGTACCACGAATCTTAATGGATTTCCCCTGGTCGCCGACACGATTGAATTTGAAGGAACGTTGGACAATGAAATCGGTTGGAGCGATATCGAAGACAGTTTATTCGTGACCGACTCGACATTCGACACCATCACCGTCACGGTTTACGACACAACCTGGGATACCACTTACGAGGTGTCGTCCATCGATAGTATAATTGATACTACATTTGAGATTTCGATCGACAGTACGAGTGACACCACGTTCGAAATATCTTCAGATACCATGGTGATTGACACCATTTATGACGGTGAGGACGTTGCTAGTATTGACACTTCGTATGATACGACGTATACCGATGAAATTGTTGAGATTAAAACAGTGTACGACACAACCTGGGTCGTCACGGCAATCGATACGGTGCCCGACACAACTTACGATTCGAGCAGCGTAGTGTTCAATTCTTCCATAGATACTTCGAACGTCGATTCGATCGCCGGGCCTTCGTTTGTCTACGATACTCTTTACGATACCACCTTCAACGCCAACGCCGCCGCGGTGACGGTTATGGAGAACGCGCGGTTCACGGGAACGGCGGCTGAGACCGAAACGACGTATGTAAGCATGAATCCAAAGTGGCCCTGGCAAATCAATTTGCACGGCGGTGTTATTGCTCAGTATGCCAGGGTCGGTAACAGTACTGTGACGCCGGAGTATGCACGGGCGCTTGCGTTCAATTCGATCGACGAGGGCGGCAACACGCGTTGGGTATTTACCGAAGGGGGAAGTCAATTCTCCCGCAAACTGCCGGATACGCTCGATTCACCGACTGGTAAGCCGCTTACGCTCGAGGTCGCGGCCGTTCTTATGCCGGGAGATGAAGATTTTGTCATTCAGTGGATGATCGACAGCACCGAGGCCGGTATGGGGAGCGAGCTTGTTTACAGCGACGATCTCACCATGGCCGACAGTGGGAAGGTCTTCCGCGTGTACCTCAAGGATGATACGACAATCGTCGATTCGGCGGGACCGTTGCTGCTTCGCGTACACGATAGGCCTCGTCTCGGGGACAAGGTTAGCACCTCATGGGTTCCCGTAGGCGGGAATGCGACGTTAAGTATCAAACGTTTGTCCGGTGTCGACAGTCTCCAGTGGTACGAGGTTGAAAACTCCGGCGGCACGAAGACATACACTGCTATAGCTGGGGCAATTCATGATACATTGACACTTGACAGTGTGACCAAAGATATGGATCAGAATAGATATGCCGCCGTTGCATTCGATACCGATTCCACCGCGTACGGGCCGGATACGGTGGAGGGCACGCCCAGAATCTACTGGCCTCTTTCGATTACCCAAGATCCGCAGAGTGTCGCCGCCAAGGAAGGCGAGACGGTTAAGTTTTTCGTCGAGTACGAGACCGAGTGGACCGGCACTCCGCAGTATATCTGGTTCGAAAACGGTAAAAAAATCCATGCCGATTCGAATGCCACCGCGAGAAACGATACCCTGGTTCTCGAGAATATCACGGCGGACATGATAGGGAACACGTATAGAGTTAGGCTAAGAGGTGACGCCGGTCGGAATACTATGAGTGAAGAAGCGAGTATTGAGCAATATGTAGCCGTGAAAGCGCCCGTATCGGCTTTGCCGACCCGCTTCTCTTTTGCCGGTATCGCTCCTAATCCTGTACGCGGAAGTGCTATGATTCGATTTGCGCTTCCTGCGCATGACCATGTGAAGTTGACGGTCTACGGCATTGACGGACGGCGAATAACTCGTTTGGTCGACCGGATGGTTGGGCCTGGGTATCATCGGCTTGCCTGGAACGGGACTAACGGTTCCGGACAAACCGTTGCGCCGGGGCGGTATATCTTGCGTATTGTTGCTGGAGATAAGATCAGGCAGCAACGCTTTGTGCTGACGAAGTAATATGTTTTTGCACCGCACGGTGTGAAATACCGCTTAAGAGGTGGGGGTCGACGGCTCCCGCCCTTTTTACGTAGATCGACGACATAAGCGCGTTGGCAAAACGGCTATTGACTTAACCTCCTGTCGGTGGTAAAATGAACTCGGGGAGGTTGAGGATGAAAATTCTATGGCCGATTTTTATAGCGACGCTTTTATTCGGCTGCGGCGAGCACTCTCAGCCTCACGAAGCGCCCCTTGGCGGCGATACCACCAATGATGAAACTACGGTGCGCCTCGAAGAACTAGATTCGGTCGCGCGAGCGGCCGTGATTATGATGCAGAACTGCTTCAAATTAATAGACAGTTCAATGAAAGCCGGGGAGCCCGAAGAGATCAAGCGGGTTCCCGTTTTCGACCTACATGAACTCGATTGCCTGCAAACCGTACGAGATTCAATAGCTAATAAGCATTAAGCCACCGGTCAGGACCTTACGAGTTCTACGAACCATATATCGTTGGTGCGCATAGGCAGTGTTCGTTCCCAGACACCCTCACCGCCTACTACGACGCGCTCGTGCATGAGTGGTGCACCGTTCGCGGCGGCATCCAGCGCGGCTGTGTCTTCGCGCGTCAGGTGGTTTGGACGTCCAAGGTCATAATAGGCGGCGAACACATCGTTACTGCGATACCCCACTCTTACCGCATTGAATGTGTACCCGCCGGATCCGAGGCCGCTGATGAGGAGTTGCGCATCCGGGAGCTTGGACGGGGGAAGATCTTGGGTGAAAAATTTCTGATTGGAGACTTTCTGAGCCATAAATGTGTGATCCCACAACAGCAGTGCTACACGATCCTCGCTTTTTGTCGCCCATACGCCATTATTGTCGCAAGGTACGGTTTCGGGGAGTAGCCTATTGAGAAATTGGTGTACAAAAAATGTTGGTTTTCGGAGGCCTTGCGCATTGATCAGGCCGAAACCGCCGTGGAACGGTGTTTGAACGGGCCCGGGTTCTTCGAAAATGTCCGATAGTGCCCAGTAGCTCATTGAGTCGACCGAAGAACTGACACGAGCGAGAACATCGAGAATGTATGCGGCGTTGTAGTAGCTGTCATGGATATTGTCGCGCGGCGAGTACGAGGTGTTCCATTCGGTAAAATGAAGTTCCAGTTCCGGCATGGGAGAATTTTCGATCTCACTTTTCACTTTGCTTACCGCATTGGGAAAATTTTCTTTGTCTTGCAGCACAAAAATCTCATTTCGCCCGAATTCATCGAGTCCGTCCCCTTGCGAGACGCCGTAGTGGTGGCATGAAATGAAGTCCAGTGGGATGGTATGGGTATGACAGTAATTAATTAGCTCGGCCGCCCAATTCGGGCCGGCCGTAGCGGGGCCGCCCACACGACATTCGGAATCAGCTTCTTTGACCGCATGTGCCGTTACATCGTAGAGTGAAAAGTACTCCTCCATGGAACCGTCGAAGAAATTTCGATGATTGGGCTCATTCCAGCACTCAAAATACCACTGGCGCACTTCATGCCTCCCGTACCGTCGAATCCAATGATGCATCAGAGCCCCGATGAGTTCCTTCCATTTGGACAGGTCGTTGGGTAAAGTAACGTTTCCTTTCCACCAGAATACGGACTTATCGCCACGAGCAAGTAAGAGCGGAGTGAAACTGAATTCAACAAAAGGCCGTATCCCAATGTCCAAGAGCGCGTCATAGCACGCATCGATGTAATTAAAAGACATAAGGGGTGTTCCCGTCCGGTCGTTCATGTATACACCCATGTCATCGTGAAGAAGGCCGTGAAAGCGTATATACTCGAAGCCGCATGCACTCGTTGCGAGGGCAAGATGGTCCTGCAAATCGGCTCGAAGCACTTCGTTGGCTCTTCCGGCGCCGATACAGCGAACGCCGCTACGGGTGGTCGGGGTGGTAGGTGCGCTAAGATTGACGTTAACGGTGTTCTTCGGCATAATCCATTCCT
>WJJU01000492.1 GCA_014729595.1 Chitinivibrionales bacterium | reverse complement strand
GGCTATAATGGTTTTGTCGCGGATCTTGTACCATCCCCAAAAAGGTATTATGCCAGCTTTCCGGCAAGGGCGTCGGCAATCAATATCCCTTTTGACGTTGGTCGCCAGGCGCCTCCGGTATGAACCATGTATCCCTCTTGCGCAAGCTTTTCGAGAAGTTTCCCGCGATCGCCGTCGGCAAATTCCCGCCCCGTTAACCGGCGATATCGGTCTTCACCGATCCCTTCAGGCATTCGCAGCCCCAAAAGGATTGCCTCACGGCTCAGTTCCTCGGTCCCTAAACGCTCAGTATAGGCGGTTGGGAATCGGGCCGATTTGATATCCAGAATATACCTTCGGAGATCGGCGATGTTGGCATAGCGATAGGGGTGAAGATATGAATGTGACGAAGCGCCCAAGCCAACATAGGGTTCATGCATCCAGTAGCGCAGGTTGTGACGGCAACGATGCCCGGGACGAGCATAGTTTGAGATTTCGTACTGCTCGAATTCATGACGCTCGGCAATTTCCCGAATAGTCTCGTGCATTGTAATCCGGTCCTCTTCGGATGGAAGCGGAAGTAGCCTTTGGTGCTTGCCGAAGGGGGTGTCGGGGGCAATGGTAAGCTCATAGGCGGAAAGGTGTTTGGCGGTGCCCGAATCAAGTACTCTCACCGCGGTTTGCGCAACCGCCTTGACCGTTTGCCCCGGAAGTCCATACATGATATCGGCGCCCACCGAATTGAAGGTGGTAAGAATCGGATTTTCAAGAAGGTCAAGGGCCTGCCGCGCCGTATGGGGGCGGCCCAGAAAGCGAAGAAGACGATCCTGGAGCGACTGGATACCGAGGGTCAGCCTTGTTACGCCGGTGTCGAGCCAGACCGCCGCCTTTTCTTCGGTGAAAGAATCGGGATTGCACTCGATCGTCCATTCAAGATCGGGCGCGAAGGGTAGCTTCTTGATAACGGTATCGACGAATGTATACCACCGACGGGGCGAGAGCAGCGAAGGTGTCCCGCCGCCGCAATAAATGGTTGCAATACGGGATGCATGCAGGTCGTTTTTCTCGATGACCATCCGGAACTCATTGGCGACGGCGTCGATATAGCCATCGATTGATGCGGTTCCGTCTTCCGTGGAAAAAAAATCGCAGTAACGGCACCGCCTTCCGCAGAACGGAAAATGAACATAGAGCGAGATGAGCGAATGATTATACACGGTTATTTATGGCTGCGTGAGGTTTAAGTGCCGTTTTCAAAATGAGCCGCTACTCAGGCGGGATGCGACGATGTGTCTGTTTGATAATTATATTCCCTGCCGCCGAACCAATACCAAGCTACCTGATTACGCTAATCCCTCGCACTGATGTCCGGTTATTCCATATCTTCGACGCTGCATCGATTGAACAATAGGCCGTAAAAAGCCATTGCTTTTTTTTGGCTAATTTCAAGCCGATTCGTCATGAGCGCACCTTTCGATTGTTGTTGCATCATGGTGTGACGATTACCTTCGCTCTTGCGTGGCCCGTCTCCACGTAGCCAACCGCTTCGGCGGCTCGATCCAATGAGTACTTTCCGTCAATGGTTGGAACAACCTTTCGCGATTCAAGAAGATCTTTGAGAAAAAGCATTTCCTCTTGTTTGGGATCTTCGTTCGAAGCCATAACTATTTTTTTGCCGTATCTTTTCGAAATTAGCGGTCCAAGGACGGCATGAGTCAACAGGCGTCGCACCGAAGTGAATCCGACTATAACACACACACCACCGGGTTTTAGCGTGCGAAGTAGGTCCGTTACCCTACGGTTGCCTACATTATTGAGGACCAGGTCGTAGGTACGCCCGGTTCTCGTAAAGTCTTCTCGTGTGTAATCGATTGCATTGTCGGCTCCTATGGAGCGAACGAGGTCCAGGTTTTTGGTGCTGCACACCGCGGTAACCTGAGCCCCGAATGATTTGGCGATCTGCACCGAAAAGGTACCCACACCGCCCGCGGCACCGTTCACCAGCACTGACATCCCCTCCCGCACATGCCCTGTGTCACGAAGGGCCTTAAGCGCGGTAACGCCCGCTACCGGAACGGCCGCGGCTTCTTCGAATGATAGATGGGGCGGCTTGTGGGCCACGAACCCATCCTCGGCAATACAAGCATATTCGGCAAAGCCGCCGAGCCTGAATCCAAGCCCTCCGAAAACCTCATCGCCGGGTTTGAACCGGGTAACACCCGCGCCTACGGCCTCGACTTCGCCTGCAATATCGTAACCCAATATGGTGATTTTAGGCTTGAACAATCCAAATTGCAGCCGCATGAAAAGCGGCGAACCACGCAAGAAATGCCAGTCCAGGGCATTCACGGAGGAGGCCTTGATCTTAACAAGAAGTTCGTTCTCTTTGGGCATCGGTTTCGGCACATCTTCAAGATGCATAACGCTCGGTGAGCCGTATTGTTTAGAGACCATCGCTTTCATGTAACGCCCCTTGGGTGATCCCGCGAAAATACGCACCGTGGTTTCAAGGTGATGGACGACAATTACACTCGCGGTATTCAGGAATATAATTTCGTTGCCCGTCTTTGATTATGGTCTTACCACGGCTGTCTCTTGAACACGGTCACCGATAGAGGGGGCGCGGTTGCGACAATCGAGTGGTACATGCCGTGCGCGGGGATTGGTACCGAATCGCGTCCACCAAGGTTCCCCATACCACTTCCACCATACAGAGGAGCATCACTGTTGAGAAGTTCTCGCCAGTAGCCGCCCGCGGGCACGCCGACCCGGTAATTTTCGCGTGGAACCGGCGTGAAATTGCAGAGTGCGATAATCGAATCGGAGGGGTCCGCGGCGCGGCGGATGAACGTAACAACACTGTTGTCGATATCGTTGCAGTCGATCCAACTGAAACCCTCGAACGTAAAATCACGTTCGTACAACGGCGGTTGCGATCGATATAAATGGTTGAGATCTTTCACCCAACGCCGAAGACCCTGGTGCGGGCCGTAGCTGAGAAGGTGCCAATCGAGACTCGTGTCGTGATTCCACTCCGTCCATTGCCCGAATTCGCCGCCCATAAAGAGAAGCTTTTTTCCGGGATGAAGAAACATGAATCCCAGAAGCAGGCGTAAATT
>WJJU01000007.1 GCA_014729595.1 Chitinivibrionales bacterium | reverse complement strand
TTTTGTTGGCTGTGTCGTTTGAATGATTTTCTCGACAACATAATCAATCGTTGAGCCGCTAATAGTATCGACTGCGAGATTGCTATCCAAAACCATGAATGCCGCCATTAAAAGTGAAAAACGGGTATCCCGTATAATTACAATAATATATAATGCATTGGTCTTGGGACAATTGTTTTTTGGTGACGTTGCAATTCAGACAGTAGGCGCTGGGGCGCACGGTAGGCGCGGCGCCTATTGTGGGAGAAGGGTCGAGGGAGAGAAGAGAAATGGGGTCGGACCAGCCTAAGTGATTGATATATAGTCGATTTCACTCCAAAACGAGGCCTTTTTAATCGCTTAACTGACAAATTGTGCGCCTATTATTTAGATTTAGCACCATCGCATCCACTGCGGCAATGTATTTATCCAATCTATTCAACCCTATCAAGGAGCATATGATGCCACGCGCAAACCGTTATTTTCGTTTTTTCCCTGCAGGCTATCCTTGGCACATCACTCATCGTTGCCATAATCGTGATTTTCTCCTTAATATCTCCTATGATCGAGCGCGGTGGCGAGACTGGTTGAGAACGGCGAAAGAGCGCTTTGGACTTCGGGTGCTAAATTATTGTGTTACCTGCAACCATATCCATCTATTGGTACTGGGTACTGATGATCCATATCGCATTTCCAAAAGCATGCAGCTGATTGCGGGAAGCACTGCTGAGGGGTACAACTTTCGTAAAGGACGCAGAGGGGCATTTTGGGAGGATCGTTATCATGCAACAGTTGTGGAGACGGGGAATTATTTCCTTCGTTGTATGGATTACATTGACCTAAATATGGTTCGCGCGGGTGTGGTAAAAGATCCTGGGGATTGGGTTCATTGCGGGTATCGTGAATTGACTATGAAGCGAGTACGGAATCCACTCATCGATCGAGAAGTACTATCGGAGCTTTTGGGAGTGGCTGATACATCTGCCATTCGCGCTCATCGTCAGCAGTCTATTACAACTAACCTTGGAAGTGGACCTAGTAAATGCGACAAGCGTTGGAGCACCAGCATTGCAGTAGGTGGAAAGACATTCGTGTCAACAATCGATAATATTCTCAAGAAAGCTTCAAAAGCCCATTTTTCGAATGCTATGCAACAATCGGCTGATCAGTTAGTTGTACGAGAACCTTCGGTGTGGTATGGAACGGATAGGGGAGACCAGATGTGTTGTTTGGGTGGCTCAAATCTGGTGCCTTGGGATGTTACCGCTTAAAAATCAATTACTTACTTCATATATCTTTAGTTTATTGTTAATTGTGAAGGCTTTCCAATCATGTAGCTTAATGCGATGAATTGGTATATAAAATTTGCTATTTAACCGATTAGAATTGGGTCAGTCATATACTTAATGGCTTTTAAATCAATGATTTATCCTGGTCCGACCCCGTCACCCTGACCCCGTCACCCCGTACCTGTAGTGAAGGTTCCCAAATCGCTGGATGTTTGGCGGGCACAACGAGTCGCAACAGCACAAGAGGCCGCATCACCCCTGTTTCCTACCACGCGCCGATAGGTCGCTTTCATGTTCCCGGGGTCGAAACCGCTTTCTTGAGATCCCATCTCACGGTGGGCGCCCTTGGCGTCCGGC
This sequence comes from Chitinivibrionales bacterium, assembly GCA_014729595.1. GTDB lineage: Bacteria > Fibrobacterota > Chitinivibrionia > Chitinivibrionales > WJMI01 > WJJU01. The sequence continues at coordinate 3,473 of WJJU01000007.1, read as the reverse complement.
CAACACTTCCCCGTGTCGGGGTGCAGTGGACTTGGGGGCCCTCACTCCCGCACCATCAAGCAAGTGCGCACGGCAGGGCGCACAAAGAGAAAGGTGCGCCCCCATTCATGGGGGTGCACCTCAGGGATTTCGCCGAAATGGAGCCCAGGTTCAACCCATAGGGTTTCGCCTTGCAGGCGCGATTTCGTTTCTAGTAGTCAGTAAGGATCCAGTCCGTGTGGTTGCCGGTCCAATTATTGGGAGCGAGGGTCGGGTACCCCTTTGAACCACCACTGTACAGGTAGGGGTTCGAGGTGCAAGTCCTCGTGTCCAGCTTAAAAGCTGCACCGATCCGGGTGAGACGCCACTCCGCGGCCGATTCGGCGTTTTCAGTCATCTCGATGGCTGCGCCATTGGTTTCGCAGGGTGAGGCAGTGAGATACTTGCCGCTGCCGACACACTTGAGACGGAAATAGGTATCGTCAACCATCTCTTTGTGCCATTTAGAGAAGTTGCCGGTCCAGGACTTGGGAACCATCTGAGCCGTGTTGCCGGATCCGTTGCCGTTTAGGTGCCTGTCGGTGGCGAGGTTGCGGATCGTGTAGACGGCGTCCGGTGCAGGCTCCGAAGCCATATACTCCCACCGTGTCCAATCGCCCGTCCAGGAACTGGGCTGCTGCTGAACATAGGTTCCGGGAGAATTGATCTCGGGGCGAACGTGCTTTTCGGTAGCCTTGTTCTTGAGAAAGACCGTGGCGCCGTCGCCGGAGGCAACATCGGACCATTGGGTCCAATTGCCGTCCTCACTCGCGTCAACGAGTTCCAGAAGCGACCCGTCGCTGCTGGTGGTAGGCTGAAAGAACATTCCGGTCGCGGCGTGCTTAAGGTGGAAATGATCTCCGTTCGCAACCTTTATCCAACGAAACCAGTCGGTGCCGTCGTCAATATCGACGGTAATCGCCGAACCGGCAACATCCGCTTCGGGGCAGAGGAAGTAACCTGTGGATTTGCTCTTCAAACGATAGGTATCCAGGGAAACGTATCGCCATTGACCGGCATCCGTGATCGTTTCGTTCAGGAGCAACTGGTTGTCATTGATTTTGGTGAGGTATTCTTCATAGTGGTCATAATTGTACAATGCGTGCCAACCGTCACCCTGATCGATTTCCTGGTAGAACGCATCGTTTCGGCAATAATTGGCTACCTTGCCATTCCAGTAATCGCCGGCGGCAAGAATGAGGCCATTACCTTTGTTTTGAAAGACGTAGTCATATGCGCTGGCATAGGCGAACTTACCCCAAAGAGAAAAGTCGTCGATCTCCGTGGTCATGCTGAGATCATTGGGATCCCCGGCTCCGCTGTAGAACCCATCGATGTACTTAAGTCCATCCTTGCACTGTATGGCTACCCATTCATCTACGTCCGAGAAGTGGGGAGCCGCATCGACCGAAACACTCGCGCTTGTGCCGTCGGAGTTGTAAGCCTCGACCCAGTAGCGGAAGTAGTCAGAGCCGGGATCCATGGGCCCTGCATCATTGTCGAGGTAGGATGTACCCGAAACCGTGGCAATCGGACCGGAAGGCTTTTCCGTATCGGAATACGTTTCGATGGTGGTGCGGTAAATGCGAAATCCGATTTCGTCGTCTGAGTTATCATCCCAGAACAACTCAATGGATGTCGTCGAGCGTGCGTGGGGATAAAAGTTGCTTGGCGCCTGTGGAGCAGCCGCGTCAATAGCGGAAGCACCCAGTGATACTACCACGCTCATCCCTGCCATCCATCCGAGAACGCGTCCCCTCTTTTCCTGATACTTCTTTACATCAACCATTGTACAACCCTCCTTAATAATGTAGTAAACTTCCACACAAGAATTGTGAGGCTTTTTGGGCGCCTCAAGCCCGTTCAACCCTTGGTTCTAAGCTGCGATTACTTTTGATTCGAGAGTGATCCTGACGATACGGAATAGTATACCTTCGTTAAATCTCCATTATTGACATCTCTCTCCTTTCTTTGACATATCACGATCCGACCAAGTACACGTATGTACACGTATGCCGTTCAGTCCATAACACGTATGGCCTGCAGCTTCCGTCTCAAAATCTAACTGTCGGCATTGCTGATCCCGTTCGGAATCTTGGGGTACTCAGGTATTTCCTTACGGCATCATTGGCCTGCAACTGTCGCTATAAAAATTGGCAGCTAACAGATTGAGAAAAAGGTGAATCAAGCGCTTGAATTCCCATATCGCCGGCATGGTGTATACGGGAATTGCTTACTACATGATGACCATCGCGACTTATTTTGCCCTGTTTTTGCCTGCGTCCATTCTATGGATCAATTACACCAATATATTCATAAAAGGGCTCATCCTCGCTGCTCAAAGAAGGACAGGTAGCCGTAGAATAATCGATTTCGCAATTTAAAAATTGCCAATTATATCCAAAAACCGGTATTGACCATTCCACGACCACGCGGCGTTCCCTCGCCATCCCTTCCCCGTGCAACCGCACCATGCAGCATGGAAATTCCATCAAGCGCAATATAGTTTAGTCCGATTTTTCTTGGTGCAAAAACAAAATTTCGGCAACAGATTTCTATACGCAAGGAATCCGCGTGAATAATCCGAGGGAAATGTACCTTGATCCCCAAGGTGTCCCCTTCGATATCAGGGAAAACGGCATAAGCGAAATCCGAATCTACAACCCCTTCATTCTGCCAATCGAGTTCCTGAGTCCAATTCAAATTATGTATTCATACTTGTCCAAAATAGGTTTTTGAAGGGGGTTCGGGCCGCCCCCTATACCCCTGCTTGTAGCCGAAGGCGGCTGCCGTAAGGCTGGGGCGAGGCCCCCCGAGCAGGATGCGAGGGCCAACGTAACGCCGTTATAGCCCAGCCCCCCTTTTGTTCCCCCCCATACTTGGGGGGAGACGGCATTTTGTATAGTGAATACCTAATTTATATAGAATAGTCAATTGAGAAAACATTGTTTTTTGATATAAAAATCAAGAACAAGCCAAGGATTCGAAACCGTTACTCGGACGAGCGAACGTAGAAAAATTGGGCTATTTGATCCACGAAAAGCGATTTTGGGATAAAAAACATCTGTTTTGGACAGCACTGGTATTAGATCTATAATAGCCTTGAGTTAGATTCGTATTTGCAAGCGCTAAATCAAGACATTTCAATTCCATCCCGCCCACTAAGCGTGCGGTTCTTTGCGATGCATACACGGCAAATTCCACACTTGAGTCGGATCGTTGGCGGGTACCCATTGATGCTTGGACGCCGCACGTTGGTGTGGTAAAGAGTTCTGAGGTCCGGTAGAGCGAATGAGAGGAATAGGACTATGAGTATTCGTGCGTTTACTATAAAGAAGGTCTGGGAGAGCATTGAAGAAACACTGACGTATATGAGCTTCACTCGCGAGCATTGGCGTTGTATACGGACGAACAATCCACTTGAGCGACTCAATAAAGAAATCCGCCGACGAACA
>WJJU01000491.1 GCA_014729595.1 Chitinivibrionales bacterium | reverse complement strand
GTCGAAGCCTCGGCAATCGCATCGGCTCCGGCGTTTGTAGATAAAAGGCGCAACATCGGTTGGACGCTCGGGCTCTGGGGAACAGTAACGCTGGGGCTTTTGGTGTCGATTTTTATCGTGCCGGGCTTTCCCGACTGTTACCGCCAGGGAACGGTTACTTCGTTCAAGCGTATAACCGAGCTTTCGATATCCGCCCTCCTTATGGTCGGGATTGTCCACATCTCGTTGCGCCGTTCCTCTTTCAACCGCTATATCTATCAGTTGATTATCGCTTCCATAGCGGCGACGATCGCTTCGGAGCTTACGTTTACGCTTTATCCCAACCCCACCGATACGGCTGATATGATCGGCCATCTACTGAAGATTTCATCGTATGTTTTCCTCTATCGAGCAGTTCTTGCCTACAATCTGGAATCACCTTACACGACGCTCTTTCAGGATTTGGTTCGCAGCCGTGAAGGATTACGTGAAGCCAGGGATGAACTCGAAGATCGGGTGAGTGAGCGTACCGCGGATTTGGCGGAGGCTAATACCCGATTGAATCGCGAAATCCGCGAACGTAGACAAGCTGAACGGGAGCTTAGATCAAGCGAGGAGCGCCTACGTTTTATCACGGAGACAATCGATGATGTTTTTTGGATGAGTACGCCGAATGTGAGCAAGATGGTTTACGTGAGTCCGGGGTATGATCGGTTGTGGGGACGGCCGCGGGAGGAATTGTACGAAGATGCAGCGCCGTTTTTGGAGGCCGTGCATCCCGAAGACCGTGCACACGTAGCGGCTAATCCTGATGGGCGTGAAGCCGGCGCGAGGGGTATGACGTATAGAATCGTGCGCCCCGATGGGTCGATACGGTGGATCGAAGATCGTCGATTTCCGGTAAATCACCCAAAAAATAACAAGCCGCTCGGTTTGGTTGGGATCGCAAGTGACATCACCGAGGTAGTGGCGCTGCAGGATCAGATACGACGTCATAGTGATGAGCTTGAATCGCAGGTGGCCGAGCGTACGCGACTGCTTTCGGAAGCCAATCGAAAGCTGCTTCGTGATTTGGAAAAACGTGAACGGGCGGAGCGCCTGAAAACGGTGTTAAGCGAGATCAATACGGTATTGTTGTCCGGCGGAGAGCCCGATGAAGTGATGGAGAGAGTACTGAAAAAAGCCGCTGAGGCTCTGGGGGCGGAAACCGCCGCCATAGCCGTTCGCGAGAACGACCGCTGGGTGGCGCGTCACCTCTACGGTTTACCGGAAGAGCGTAGGGGGGTGACGTATACGGATCAAGATGCGCCGCATGCGACAACGGTGCTGCAGCACGGCAAACCGCTGGCTATCGAAGATGCTTTTGGGGACAGCAGGGCCAACGTGGGCATCATGAAAGTTAACGAAATCCGTTCCATGCTCATTTTACCGATAACGCTTCGGGGCGGTTGGTTGGGTGTGATATACTTCAACTACCATTCCCATAAAGTCGCTTTTTGCGGGGACCAAATCGGCTTTTTAGACAATTTAGGAACAGCCTTGTCGCTTTCTTTGGAAACGTCACGGGTACTCAAAAACCTTCGCACGGAGTTGCATGAGCGCGCGCGCGTAGAAAGAGAATTAAAGTGGGCTCAGGACAAGCTTGCGGAACTGGTACGTCGCCAGCAGATAGAATTGCTCGATACAAAAGATTCCCTCGCCGAAGAAACCGGACAGCGCAAGCTGGCCGAACTGGCTTTGACGCAACGACAACAAGCTCTCGAGGCGGTGTACTCGATGGCTACCACTTTTGGTAGCGATCTGGAAAACCTTTTCGACCAAATTGCGCTGAGCATCGGGGATATTCTCGAAATACCGTTTGTGGGTATCCATGAGTTTCGCGACGGCCGGGTTGGAACTCTATCACAAGTTTATCAAGGTACGTTGCTGATGGAGGAAGCGGCAAAAGAAGGATGTGCCGGGTGCGATATTGTGCGGCAGGTGCGGGGAAATTACCAGTACCGCGGAGAGCTTCGCTGCCGTTTTCCCGGTTTGGGGTGTTGCTCGATTCATGATTTTCATGCATTTATCGGGGTCCCGATACTCAGTACCATAGGAGAGGTGGTCGGAAGTATTTGCGCCATGGGTTTCGAAGAACGGACATTTACCGAGTACGAAACGCATCTTATAGAAATATTCGCGCGTTACGTGGGCCACGAGGTTTCGCGTAGGAGGTTGCAGGAGCAGTTGCGGCAATCTCAAGAGATGAGACTGCTGGGTAGTTTGACCTCGGGGGTGGCCCACGAGGTGCGAAATCCGCTCAATGCGATCATGGCGATCATGGAAGCGCTGTTTCAAGAGATTGGCGAAAACCCCGAATATGATCCGTATCTGACGCACATGAAAACTCAGGTGAATCGGTTGTCAACGCTCATGGAGGAACTCCTTACTCTGGGACGCCCGATACGTCGTGAGCAGATGCGCGAAGTAAGGTTTGCGGAAGTGATACGGGATTCGGCATTGGCCAGCGAGCAGGCTCAGGAAGAATACCATCCTATTCGCGTTTCAATCGCTCCGGATATTGAAGATCTGGTTCTCATGGCCGACAGGACCAAGCTTGAGCAGGTATTCGTCAATCTTTTGCATAATGCCGCTCAGCATTCGCCGGTAGGCGCGGAAATTACGATCACGGCCGCATCCGATGTGACGGGGGCTGCCGCGGTTACCGTCACCGATAGCGGGTCGGGTATCCCGGAGGAACTTCTCCCAAGGCTCTTTGAGCCTTTTTACACCACTCGCAAGGCCGGCACGGGTCTGGGTCTCAGTATAGTCCGCCACATTGTCGAAAGCCATGGAGGAGGCGTCTCGATACAAAATAACGTCGAAGGCGCGGGGGCGACGGCGCGTGTGTGGTTTCCCCAAGCGGCATAGCCGGAATCGAATATTAAAAGGTGGGGCACGCGACCAAGGGTCGATTGGTTTTCTTTCGTTGCGCATATACAATTCGATCGTTGGATCGAACGCGCCCATAACATGCCTGTGTAAGTTCGGCGACCCGCGGTCGGCGAGCGTTATCTTGGACGGGTGCCAAGGAATGCTTCAAGGATGCGGAGGTCATACTTTGTAGATACACATATCCGCAAGGGTTTCTTTTATGCGCGAAGCCGAAACCGGTTTTTCCATATAGTAATCGGCTCCTCGAGCGAAAACTTGATTGCGAATATCTTCGCCGCCGTAAGCGGTCATTACCACGATCTTACAGTCGTTTTGTATTGCATTCGCTTCGCTGACCACACCGAGTCCGTCCATATCGTCCACCCCCGTCAGCCTCAAATCCACAACGAGCGCGTCGTAGCGGTTGCGGTGCAAGAGGTCAATAGCGCTCTCCGCACTCCCGGCGGTGTCGATTTCCACCTCTTTCGCCTTAAGTACCTTACTGAATGCAAAAATGATCGCGGGTTCGTCGTCGACGAGCAGGATACGTTTCATACTACCCCCACAGTTCATTTGCGCTTTCTCAATTATCGTGCCAATTGACTTATGCGCTCTCTCGCGCACTGTTTCGACTCTTTTTTTGCCCGCATTCTACACGTTTTTTCCGCTCGAACTTCGTTTATCCTCTTTGCCGGCTTCCCCTGCGGACGGCTCTCTGAATAAACACCCTATTTCCGCTTCGCACGGCCGCAAAAATCATTCGCGGAAGTGACAACACCCATATAGGTTTGTATGGGCCGCGCGGGCTTTGTCTGGGTGTTGTTTTTTTCGTCGATCTCAAAGAATATACAAATGGGCCGATTATTCGTTTAAATGAGGGATGGATGAAAGTAGACGGCTATTTGAAGGCGGGGCGCATCGAGCAGACTGAATGCCGGGGTGCTCGAAGGCGGTTGAAGCGGGGGGGGG
>WJJU01000490.1 GCA_014729595.1 Chitinivibrionales bacterium | reverse complement strand
TATCCAAGGAGCGCATGATAAAGGCATATCGTCAGGCCCACCCGCGCGCAGGCGAATAGACGCCGCGCGCGGACGCCGACGCACAAGCCGTTACCGCGCGCAACATTTGCCGCGGCCGCCTCCGCCGTGAGGACCGCCACGATGAAAACGCTTGCCCCCGCAGCCATGCTTTTCAATCCATTGCTTATCCAGCAGCTTTTCGAACTGTTCCTTGGTGAGAACCTCTTTGACATTCAGCAGATGATCAATCCGTTGGTCCGACATCGCTTTGTGAAGATCCGCCTGCCGAGCCACGAAGTTATCCAGAGCACCGCGGCTAGGATTGTCTTTTGCCAACTCGTCCCTGATTTGACCACGAAGCTCCTTCACCTTTTGCCGGTGCTCTTTGCGAGCGGTCAGCATCTCTTGGTGAAGCTCTTTAAGTTGACTCTTTTGATCTTCGCTTAGATCAAGCGCACTCCACATTCGGTGCGGTTTCTCGCCGTCATGGTGAGGGCACCCACGACCGTCGCCCGGCCTTGCGACGGCCGGTACCGCCATCATTCCCGCAACCGCAATCGTCAGAAAAGTTTTTTGGAGTTTCATAGGTTTGCCTCCTTTGTTGAAACCATGTTACTCACTCCAGTCCATAAAGGCGTACATGTCGATTTCGCTATCGATAGCTGTTCCATGTATGTATGCCGCTACATTTTCGAGTTCATTTGCGACGGTCGGGTCCATTTCCGCGGTCCGGTTCGGCGTCGCCTGATCCGACAACCGAAACATCGCAATCCCCACGGTGATTATAAGCGCCGCGGCCGCCGCCCACATCCTTCTCCGATTCCACCGTTTTGCGCGTATCCGCCGGTCGATTGTCTCATACAGTTCCCGCGGCACGGGCGGTGTGTCACCCAGCTCTTCGTAAAATTTTTCTTCTCGCTCACTCATAATCGACCTCCTTCCGCACGGCGCCGCGAATCCGATGAAGCCGTGTTCGCAGGGCACCCTCTTTGCGGCCGGTTATCTTTGCCAGTTCTTCAAACGAAACACCTTGCACCTCGCGAGAAACCAGCAAAAAACGCTCTTCCGGCGTCAGTTTTTTGAGTATGCCGCTTACTGCTTCACGCGCTTCAAACCCACCCGATCGTCCCGGGCCCGGTGTTTCGGGGTCAAGCGGGACGTAGCGCTCACGCTCACGCCGTCGCTTTGCCATGTGGGTCATCGTCGCGTTCCACGCAATCCGATAAAGCCATGTCGAAAAGGCGGCATTGAACCGAAATGCGTTCAACGAACCGTGAAGTTTCACGAACGTATCTTGCATAATCTCCTTGGCCGCGTCAGTGTCTCCACGTACCGTCCGGTATACAACATTCCAAACAAATGGTGCATAATGGTCGTATATGCGCTTGAACGCGCCCTTTTGGTCCTTTGCCGCCGCCTTTATCGTAAGTTCGTCTATTTCTTTCATCATCGTTCATATTATTTTGGCTCAGGTTCGGCCTGTTTTGTTACATGAAAAATTACTTATGCCCGAATTATGGGTCCTTTGCGGATACCGCTATAGTCATCATGTATTTTAGCAGTATACCCCCCCCGAACAGAAAGGACACAAAAAAGGTGAGTGCGCCCGAGGGAATCATAGCGATCGGTAGTGACCATGCCGGTTTTGAGCTGAAAGAATTTATTAAAGAGACACTCACTCAAAAGGGGATCCCCTACAAGGATATGGGAACCGATTCCGCCGGTTCGGTCGATTACCCACTCTATGCCGGTCGGGTCGCCCGCGCGGTATCCGCCGGCACGCATCATCGCGGAATCGCAATCTGCGGAGCGGGCATCGGCGCCTCGATTACCGCCAACCGCTTTAGAAGGGTGCGGGCGGCGCTCTGTGTCACAGTCGAAATGGCCCGACTTGCCCGAGGGCATAACGACGCCAATATTCTGGTCATGGGTGGAAGAATCACTCCCAAAGAGACCGCTTCCGAAATACTCGAAGCATGGCTGTCCACCCCTTTCGAAGGTGGACGTCATAAGCACCGAATAGAGATGATCGAATCGGTGAACGAAGAGCAATCGTAGACGGTGAACACGAAGCTCCGTCGGACCGAGCCATGAGCGATCAAGGTATCACAAAGCGAACCGATTATCTTTCGTGGGACGAATACTTCATGGGTATCGCGCTCATGTCCGCGCTCAGAAGCAAAGACCCCAACACACAGGTTGGTGCCTGTATCGTCAATGAAAGCCGCAAAATCGTCGGTGTCGGCTACAATGGATTCCCGATCGGCTGCTCCGACGACCGGCTACCGTGGGCGCGCGAAGGTGATTTCCTGGAAACAAAATACCCCTATGTCTGCCACGCCGAACTTAATGCGGTACTCAACAGCAGTACCAACCTCGCGGGTTGTACGATTTATGTAGCCTTGTTCCCTTGCAATGAATGCGCCAAAGTAATCATCCAGGCGGGTCTTAAAGAGGTGGTCTACCTTTCGGACAAGTATGCCCAAACCGGATCGGTGCGTGCCTCCAAAATCATGTTCGACCAGACGGGCGTCCGCTACCGCCGTCTTGAGGTCTCCCGCAAAAGCATCGTAATCGATTTTGCCTCGGGAATCGAGCATGCATTAGGCGGAAAGCGATGACTATGTTCCTTTCCTGCAGCTTAGCAAATTCTGTTTTTTCTATTGCGGAAGGAGGCCTCCGGTCGCATTTCCGTGCCTCAACATACGCCCGGTATACCTTCATCGGAGCACCTTGTTTCCCCACCAACCGGCTTTAAGGCGTGTGAGGGTAGGCTCGAATCTGAGCCGAAATGAGTCAAAATGCCGACACGAGGAAGCTCTTCGCCAAAAAGCATTCCTGCAAAATCCATCTTCTTAAGCATAAAGCGCTCCGTCTAGCTATATTATGCATGTGCTGCCGCGGCCGGCTCTCAATTGTGGCTTGGAGCGCATCTAAGACAACCATCGCTATACTAAGGCGGACGGTAAAGCATTTGTACCATCACCGATTAATCGAAAGGGTTTGTATGAATTTCTCGAGGGTATCAGTAACACTGGCATTGTTGGTTGCCGTCCGGTTAGCCTCCGCCGACATCTTTATCTCCGGCACGATCCGCAATCCGCTGGGCCAACCGATCGGCAACGCCACCGTCAGTATGGGGGCCAACCTCCAAACGGTTAGCGACTCCAACGGCTATTTCGTACTCGCTGATCGGCAGAGTCACACCATACGTCGGCCGACCTCGGCGATAAGTGGTGGGCGAATCGGTTTCAGCGATTCCCGCCTCGTCCTCGACGAACTCGCGGGCAAAAAGGTCGGGATTGAACTGTACAATTCACTTGGTCGATCCATTACTATTCGAAAGCCGACACGCGTCACCTCGTCTAAAAAGATAATGGATCTCTTCGCACGCGCTCAGCCCGCCTCCGGCGCATGGTTCTTAGCGATCACGGTCGACAATAAACGCTTTGTCCGACCGTTTACTCTCGTCGGGAACGCGGTCTTATGGAAACGCACAAGTATTCAACTAAACGACCCGCGCCCTCGATCTTCGGCCACGGCCGCCGCCACTTCCGAGGGAACCCTTTCCATTACGGCTCCCGGTTACCAAACCGAATCCTTCACGCCGGCATATAACCAAATGCTCAACGCATCCGTTACGCTCTACCATGAGGGAGTAATAAAACCTTCCGAAGGTGTTACCGTGACGGAAGGTGAAGAGACCAAGGAATGTTTGGTGCCTACGGAGTGGGCAACCCAATCTTTTTCTTGGGCGGCAAATGACCGGCTGCTCAAGGACTGGTCTAAAGTGACGGCGACGGAAACCCGAAGCTTGACCTACAACACCGTCACACTCGAGAATGAACACCTAAAGATTGTAGTTTCGCCGCAATTGGGGATGCGAATCATTCGCGCCGAAGACAAAACGACCGGCACGGCACGCGATATGTTTGCACGTATTGACAATCCGGTCAACTCCTTTGCGAACGGGAGAACCATGGATATCGGCGGCATAAAGCCGAGTTTCCCCTTCTATGAACACGGAACCGGTCTTTTCAACGACACGGCCGGTTACTTTGTGCAATATCATCCCGACGGCGGAGTGAGCCTCGTGATGAACCTTCGATTCGACCATCACCAGGACACCGCCGATATCGGCTACTACGGCCGCTACGGCGACCGCCCCTTGAGCACGGTGGTCACACTCTACCCGGGATCAGCCACATTCGAGGTCAGCTATCATGTAGACAACCCCAATCCGCTTCGCCGGAGCAATCGCGTATGGAATGTAGCCGCATTCCCTCCGGCATCGAGCCGGGAATACCTATTCCCCTGCAAGTGGGCCACGAACCACGGCGGCGTTCAGAAGATCAGCATCGACGGTGCCATACAAACGTCCCACGAAACAATCTACAACGGTACGCTCTTCGGTTTTCCCCAGTACCCGTTCGCGGGCGTTTACTATCCCGACGATGACGCCAATCATGTTCGTATAGCCGATCCCGAAACCGCGCCGGGCATGAAATTTTACATAGAAACGGATGCTGCAGCCAATCACTTTATCGAACTCTGGGGCTCCACCAACCATGTATTTGAAGCACCCGACACCTTCGTTGCGGCCTTTGAGCCGACAATCATGAGACAATCGTATCGCATGATAAGAGGCATGGGCAAGGTGGCCTACGCAAACGAGCACTGCGCGATCGCGATCGAGGGGTCTACTTACAAAATCCGGACCCCGGCGGCGGCGATCATTTCGGTGTACGAGCACGGCGAAACCACGCCGCTTCACAAGGACGTGTATGTAGCTCCGGACTCGCTTGTGGAAGGCACTTTCTCGTCTGGGCTTCGCATTGTATCAACCGGGAAAGAACTCTGCGACGTGCAATTTCCGCTAGTATACGAAAACGATTCGGCGGCCATCCAGGAAGTCAATGCACGGGCGGCGCAATCGGCATTTTGTTTAGGCAAGGACGACCCGTATGCCGCTTGCAACGACCCGGCGCGGAAAATGCATTCGATGCGCCTGGATACCCGCTGGGGTTATAATTACGAACTCGAGGGATCCCAAAACAACTGGCACATGCTTCCCTCTTTGGCCGCGGCGTTTCCGGTGTGGAACAGCATCACAAGCGAAAACGGCGCCGACACTTTGCTGTCAATGGCCAACGCCGCGTATCGTCACGGCGTATTCGCAACGGTCGACACCTATATGACGTATATCGGTGCTCGTTTACCGGACGGGACGGCCTACCTGCGCTCGCTTATGGCGCTGGAGAAGGGCGAAACGACAACTTTTGGAACGACGCCCGTCGAGGCTCGCTATTTCCGCGCCTTACAAAGCATCGGGGGCGGATCGGTCTCGGAACTCTCCGCCCTTCTCAGTGAGCGCCCCAATGCGGTACGTCCACGCATTGTGCGCGGCTATCTTAGCAACGATCTTCGCGATCTCTCGTATGTACTTACTCTAGTGCCGGGATCGGTTGAAGCCTACGCCGCCCTCAACGAACTCGGTGTACCGCAAAGTACGGAACGCCTTGACGGCCTGCTTGCACAAAATGAAATGGCCGAAATCCGCAAGGATGATTTCCTTGGCGAGGTAACTGACGGAACATGGCGTCATGAACGGCGGTATGAGCATGAAGGGTATCAGACGCTTTTTCAGGGTCATGATTCTATTCGTATCGGCCAACGCTGGGTAGAGTTGCCCGAGGAATTAAAGTATTAAAGGCAAAGTATGAATGTATACCCATCGTTGCAAAAGGTCTTCGGTAATCGAGCGTGAGGTGGGCAAAGGACTATACCTCCCCCGCGGCATTACAACCACCGGGGGTATAGCGCCCTGTAACACAGGAAGTTTGGCAAAGGCGCACGAGATCCTTGCTTCCTTCGCGGCACGACGGGATGCGAGTAGCGGGACCTTTTCAAGGAGTTGCAAGACCGCGGGGAGCAACGGGTACCGATAGATTGGAGATGCCTCAGTACGCCTATTAAGAATAAGGGTATTCGCCGCGACAAGCTGCGAACGCCCGGCGGCTTCGTACCCTTCTCCCGGCACTTCATCGGAGCGACTCGCGGTCACGGTGCTCCGGTCGCCAAAGCCAAAAGCGGGGCATCACGGCCGATGCCGTCGAGCCATGATCATAAACAATACCGGCGACAACAACGATTCTTCGTCTACCTTCTCGAAAATCTCATGACTATTCGCAAAATGTACCAGAACAATAACGCAACAGAGGCGAAAAGTTCCAAAGCCGCCCCGACATAACGATCGGTCGAATAGTTGTGGATAATCTTCGAGGTGTCATAAAGAATTGCCCCCCCCGCAAGGGCCACCATGAAAACGGAGAAAACGAGTCCGAGCGTGAAACCGAAAATTGTTCCCGCAACGATGAGGCCCAGAGCGATAAACCCGCCAATAGTCAACGCCCCACGCAGGAACGAAAAGTCTTTGCGCGTCGTAAAAGCGATAACCGTCAACGACAGGAACAACAAGCCCGTAATGGTCGCCGCGGTCGGTAATACGTCGGGCGAGGAATAGTATACGGCGATGTAGAGAATCGGGACAAAGATGATCGCCTCCGCCACAACATAGAGGGCCAATCCGGCGTATTGCATCGAACGGGACCCGGCGTTGGCGGCCATTCCACGGGCGAGCCAGCCGGCCAGAATGAATCCCCCCAACAGCATAAGCCATCCGTAATTGGCGCTACTGATGAACTGAAGCATTTCCTCGGCGAGCGCGGATTGTAAGAGGAAATACTCCAAAACGACAAATGCTCCAACGGCTCCCGCAAGATGTGCATAGGTTTTTCGGATAAACTGCGCCCGTTCGTCGACCGAAGCATCCGCAACCGGAAAGGATCGGACCTGCTCATAGGTCGTGTTCATACACGGCTCCTTTCAAAAGACACGAAGAAATCTCTTACCTTCCAAAGTTATCGACCCCTGTAAGTATACATTTTACCGCACTGCGCTAAAAGGAAACGACGGAAATGCGAATAATGCATCGCGGTGCGCCGTCCAAAGCTCGCCCGAGGCGAACATCGACGCAAAGCGCCGATTCAAGACTAAGAGCCGCTTTCCAAATGAGCTACGCCGGGGAAGGCCGAGCGAAAAGGGCCCGGATTTGGTCCTGCAAAGCGGGAGACGAGGCATATCCTCGGCGATATGGTGAGAAGGCGCAACGAAACGGACACGTCGTCGCAGTCGACCATAGTAGCGGCTCATTTTGATAACGGCTCTTAGTTGATTAGCAGCGTGTACACCGAAAACAGCAGGTACGCGATAAACTCCTCGCGGGGCGGTTCCCTCCATAGCATCGGATAAAGAGTAACTCAGGTGAAGTGCTTCCTCCACGGCCTCGTAAGGCCTACGGACGATTCCCTCAGTCAAGAATTGTACTTCGCCACGGTATAACGAGGGTATTTCCGCACCTTGAATAAACGGCATGCGGCCAATCATGCAAGTATGGTTACCGCCGTCTCATCGCGTTTCAAAGCGGCGGTTGGATGCTTTTGAGAATCAGCCGTACGGCATCCAGCCGGGGTGCGGCGCCTGCCACGACTTTCTCCAGAATCTCCAGCCGCTCGCCCGCCGCATCGATCTCTTCTTGAGGAATAGCGGGGTTGTTCTTGCGTAACGCGACCAAACGCCGCAACTCACCACCGACGGAGCGGCGCACTTCGGCCAGGGCCTTTTCTATCGCTCCTTTTGTCGCGGCTTCCGCACACTTAACCGCCCGTTGTTCCATAGCGGGAAGTACCCGCCGTTTCAGTTCGGGGTTGTCAAGTGCGGGAATGCTTGTGACGGACTCAAGGGGCGGTGACCACGGTGCGTCGCATTCACTCGACCGGTCCTGGAGCCGATGATTGATTACCAGGCGTACCGGTTCCGGGGGAAGAAAACGCGTGACTTCGAGACCGGGCGGAGCAACACATTCAATGATATACACGGCTTCAAGCAAAAGCTCACGTTCCCCCTCCGCCGGCCACCACGCGAGCGCGGCATTGCCCGTCTCTGAGCCCAAGAAACCTTCAAGCGCACCGCTCACGGCCGGGTGATCGGGCGAAATGAACTCGTAATCTTCGTGCTTTAGAGCCGTTTCCCGATCAAATGTCACCATGGGGCGCGAGGAGCGCAGACCGGGAAAATACTCATCGATCTCCGTGGCGGACCAAAGCTTCCAGGTCCTTCCTTTCACTTCTTCGATAAGAACTCCACGCGCACGAAGAAGCTCTCCAAAAACGGTGGCGAATTCAGTATCTCCATCCGCTTCCCGAATCCGTCCGATAAGCTCCGCCGCTTCATTGGGCCGAAAGGAATGCAGTTCCAACAAACGATCTCGTCCGAGAGCATATTGTTTATTGAGTGTCTCGGTACGTCGCTTGGCTTCGACAATAAGCCGTTGCAGTTCTTCGTGCCATGAGTTGTCCCGATATAAAGGGCGGGCAGTCAACTCGGAGATTCTTTCGCGAAGTGCCTCGAACACTTCACCCGCCGCGGGGGCGGTGCCGGCGAAAAGGTCGAGTCCCCGGTGGTAGAGCCGTGCGTACACCTCGCCCACCGTAGCCTTCACATACGGGACATGAATTATCACCGCCCCCGTTTGACCGATTCGATCGAGCCGTCCGATTCGCTGCTCGACCAGTTCCGGATCGGGAGGTAAATCGAACAGCACCAAATGATGCACGAACTGGAAATTACGTCCTTCGCCCCCGATCTCCGAACATAGTAGGATACGAGCCCCCTCGGCATCGGCAAACCATGCTGCATTCCTGTCTCGCTGAATGAGCGACATATCTTCGTGGAAAAGGGCCGTCGGATAGCCGACGAGGCGACGTAACGCTTCATCGACGCCGATCGCATGTTCTTTGCGACGACAGATGAGCAACACCTTTTCCGTAGAGACGGATCGAAGCAACTCGGCTACATAGACTATGCGGGGATCATCCCTGAACGAGTAGTCACTCGCCTCTTCCTTGGGATTAGTGGTTACGGCGGATCGATGAATTTCTTCGGCGATTTCTTGCGCTACCGCCAAAGGCCGTATCTCCACCCGTCGCAACGGAAATCCTCCAACGGCGGCGCGAGTGTTTCTGAACATGGCGCGACCAATGCCGTGGCGATCGAGCAATTCAGCCACCAACCGCCGTCGCGCGGATTCTGAGTTTTGCGCAAGGGCTTGCCCATGTGAACCGAGAAGATCTTCACCACCACCAAAAAAGCTCCGCAGGGCGACAAAATCTTCCTTCGTCAATTCAATACCGTCGAGAAGTCTTGCCGCAACATCAGCCACTTTCCGATGTCGCTCGGATTCACGGCGGTACCTTTCGTAATTACTATAGCGTGAAGGATCGAGAAGGCGCAGTCGTGCGAAATGCGAGCGGTCGCCGTGGTGCCGGGGGGTGGCCGTAAGAAGCAGTATGTCTCGGGATACTTTTGCGAGTTCGGCGGTAAGCCGATACGCCGGGCCGTTTTCCTCCAGATGATGCGCCTCATCCACAATCAGCATGTCCCAGCCGGCCCGCACGGCCCATGGCCCCGCCTTTTTGTTCGACACCAGCGTTGTCTGGTCGACAAGCACCAGCGAAGCATCCAAGAAGGGATTAGCCGTGCCGTTTTTTCCGGCAAGCGCCTCCATTGTCTCCGTGTTGAAGATGCGGAACAGCAGATTGAATTTGCGCAGAAGCTCGACAAACCAGACATTCACCAGGGCCTCGGGAACCGCTATCAGCACCCGCCCCAAGCGCCCGGTCACCATGAGTCGATGAAGAATCAGACACGCTTCGATGGTTTTCCCCAAGCCCACCTCATCGGCCAATAGCGCGCGTCTAACGCACCGAGACGTCATTTCTCGGGCAATGTACAATTGATGAGGGATAAGATCGATACGCCCACCGACAAAGCCACGCACCGGTGACTTATCGAGGCGAAAACGGAGAGCCCAAAGCCGCATTCGGAGGTCAAACCGCGCCGACGTGTCAACATGGCCGGTCAGAAGCCGGTCGAACGGCGCGGTGAAGGTCATGGTATCGCTCAGCGAAGACTCTGAGAGGAGTCCGTCGGGCGTCTTATAGCGCACCAGTCCATTTTCCCATTCAATTTCTTCAACCGTATGCTTTTGGCTCTCACGGGTTCGTATTGTATCGCCGACCTTGAAAACTACTCGTTTAAGGGGTGCATTTTCTTTTGTATATTGACGTACGCACCCCCCGGACTGAAAGGTGATACTCACCCGTCGCCCCTCAACGGCCGTGACTTCCCCGATACCCAAATCCGGCTCCATAGCACTCATCCACCGCTGCCCGACAACAAAGCTTGCTCCCGTGCCTGAAGTTGGGTTTCCGTGAGCGTGACGGTAACGAAGATGCGGGGGGAGTTCCTGCTCTTGATCGTGGTGATCGGCGCCGTAAAATCCGCGTTTTCTACTCATGCCCGGGTTTTGTGTATCCTATTGAGCCTATCATGCTTTGCCGAGAGCCGCCAGGGCAAGTTCCACTTTGCCGAAAGG
>WJJU01000489.1 GCA_014729595.1 Chitinivibrionales bacterium | reverse complement strand
GAAGTGAAGATAATGGGATTAGTAGCTGTTCCTTCAGCATATATTTTCCCGCCACGCGCAATTATGAGCGCACTTGCGTTTTCACCGCTACCTGGCAAGGCTTTTATGACGGTACCTGCTTCGATGATAAGTTTGGCACCATCTTCAACGTAAACAAAACCCTTCAGGATATAGGTAGTACTTGAGCGGAGTACGAGTTCTTCATTGGCCTCGATGTCCTCATCATCTAAAGTGTCAACATCTGGCGTACTGGTTGGTTCCTTTAAAATGCCATATTCATGAAGGGCCGTCCAACCGAGTAGCCAGTTCTCGTAGCCGAACGCACCCTTGTGATAAGCCGGCACAAACCAGTTGTCCCCGTATGTGGCGATGTTATTGAATGCAGGACTATTAACCTGAAGTGTTGGGTCAAGTTCACCATCCGTGTCGCGCCCAATGCTATTGAGCGTTGGATCTGCAACTGTATTGCCCCAGGCAATCATGGAGTCAACCAAGTCGTCGGCAGTCTTATATTTTGTTTGTTTTTTATCGTTCTCATCCTTTTCCTCGTAAGAATATTTAACGAGGTCGGATAGCTGAGAACCAACACCAAAGCTGTGGAAAATGTTGCCTTTGAACTCGATGTTACCATTGTTAAACTGATTCCTGCTGTCATCACCTTTTTCTTCGTCAAGGTCTTCAACCGCTATGGCATTACCTACGAAGTCAGTGAAGATGCTGTTTGAGTAAACAGCGCCGGCGTTGTCACGGAGAATGATGGCATGGCTCTTGGCATTTGTTGAATTAGCACCCGAGCCAATGTATGTGGCATTGTGAACAACCGGCTTAGCATAGGGTTGACAATCTTCACAGCTTTTGGGACCGCCGTCATGCTCGCCGGCTTGGTTGCCTGCATCAGCCGCCTGAATAGCAAACCAGAATTGTCCTTTCCCACGGAAACCTTCATCATAGTCGTATGCATCGTCACCATTAAATGCCATGACTAAGTATCGGGTATTGACTGTGCCGCCAAAAAATTCAATGCCATCATCTTGGTTGGCAAAAACCTCAACATGCTCTATAGTTGTTCCAGAGCCAACTGCTCCAAGCGTAAGGCCGTTGATCTCATTATTTTTTCCAATAACCGAACCGCCGTGTCGGATCGAAACGTAGCGGATGATACCCGAATTGTCGGTATCATCAGTACCACCATACGCCCCACGCGTCTCTACATCAGGAATGCCTTCGATCTGGCCTTCGCCACCGCCGCCTTCTTCAAAGTTGAGGGTAGCCTTTCCTAAAACAATCAAACCACCCCACATTCCATTGTCGCCGGGGCCAAGGTCCGTGGGGTCATCAACATCGTCATTGACGGAAGTGAAGATAATGGGATTAGTAGCTGTTCCTTCAGCATATATTTTCCCGCCACGCGCAATTATGAGCGCACTTGCGTTTTCACCGCTACCTGGCAAGGCTTTTATGACGGTACCTGCTTCGATTTCCAAAACCGCCCCGTCATCTACGTACACAAAGCCATCAAGAATGTACGTATTTTCTGCAGTAAGAGCCAAGCTCTGCCCGGCTTGGATGTCATCATCCGTTAATGTATCTACCGCAGCAATTGTACAAAATGGCAAGCACAAAGCCGCAAGCAAAGCAAATTTTTTGAGCACCATATAAAACTCCTTGTTGTTGATATGATGGTGAATAATACGTGTTCAACGATTGTTGTCGAGTTACTGATTTCCATCGATCATTTAGCATGCTATTCTAAGGTTGTGTTCCCGTGCCTCCTTTCCCTACATATTATTTGTAGCTTGTATGATTTCATTTCCAGTCGATCTATTTTTTCTTAGTCAAATGTGTAGCCTATAGAGAGCGAAAACTTTCGCTCCTTAATTCGTTCATTTATTATGTACTCATGCCCCGGTTGATGACTCAATCTGGTTGATGGCTTACCGCGCTGGTCAATAGGAAAATCTTTACCTTTAAATTCCATTATTTCTTTTGATGAAGCATTGAGCAAATTCTTAACCGCTAATTTGAAGGAAAATGATTTGCCAATTTTTTTGCTGATACTTGTATTAATTGTATGCTGTGGTAATTCGTAAATATCCGGAACTGGCCCAAAACCAACATCAGACAACCTTTTCCCAAAAACATTGTAATAGAAGCTTGCGGCTAAACCCAACTCTTCACTGTCGAAATTAACGTGGGCATTAAGAATAAATGGTGATTGGCCCTGCAGCGAGCGTTCATCGGGGGCATAAGGGTTTTGTTCTCGCTTAAGCGCTAACTCATCTTCATCGACATCAACGGCAGAGAAGACCCATGTGTAATTTCCGCCAATCTCAAATAGATTGAGAAAATCTTTAGGCCTAACATCGAATTTAATCGGATCTTCAAAAGGCTTCATTCCTCGCAGAATGTTTGGGATAGCAAATATAAGGTTAGCACTGCGCTCTAATCCATTGCCCAGTTTTTGTCGCATTTCAACTTCCCAGCCGAATAATCGAGCCTCCTTGACGTTCTTCCAGCCGACATCACCGTTTTGGTTTAAAAAGGCACGCTCAATAGCATCTTCAAAATCTTTATAAAATGCGCTTGCCGCCATAACTTCGCCTGGATTAGGAAACCACTCAATCCGTATATCATAGTTGTCGATCTTTGTCTGTTTGAGATGTGGGTTCCCAACGTATTGCATACCGCTTGCAATATCAACTGATGAAAATGGCGCAAATTCCAGCAATGAAGGACGAGCTACTGTTTTGCCGTAGTGAAGGCGCAAATTGGAGTTATCTGTTGGGCGGTACACAACTCCTGCAGATGGTAGGAAGTCGTTTTCCTCTATTTCCCCCGTTTGATTTTCTCGTTCAGCTTCGGACAGGCCTTCGTCTTTCTCTGCTGCAACAGTAGCGACTTTCATTCTTGTCAGCTCAAGACGAACTCCGCCTAAAAGGTGCAGCTTAGGTAGTATGGGTAAATGGAGCATGCCGTACCAAGCCGGAGTTTTTTGTGTCGCGTCATAATTGCTTTTATCACGACCGATTCTGCGAACGGTGATACCCATAATATTGGTGTAATATGTTTTGCCCCTGAATTCGCGAACCTCAACATCAATCCAGCCCATGTTCGAGTCGGCGAAGAATTCCTCATAGCTTCCGTTATATTTAATGTCGCTCTTTCCGCCCGGTTTGAAGAGAAATTCATGCACTCTCAGTGAGCGTTCGATACTATTAGTTGACGTTCCTATTCCTGCTTTGCAAGTTTTGTCGTGCCAAGGTACGTAGAACGGTAACGTCAAATCAAATTCTAAAGCTTCATTACTTTCACGTAGGTCCCGGTAATATCTGGTTGGCGATGGGTATGAATTGCTTTCGTTTTCATAGGTGATGACATCCGATCCCTCACGAAGTGGGCCGAAATCATGTCCTGTTACCCTAACATCGGGCTCCTCTTGGGATGTTCTCGCCAGTGATGCGCCCCAACGGGCGTTCAGGTTGCCCAAAGCAGTTATTTCATGATTACCTTGTGCTTGCAATGACCACAAATTGCGCTGCGTATACTCCATCTTCCATAATTCCATTGTGCGATTCGGTACCGTAATGCGTTTATCCATGCCAATAACATGCTGAATTTCATCTTCGGCAGCGCGGTTATATAGAAATGTTGTCGTTATTTTGTGCCATTCAGAAGGCTCTATAGCCATGCTGACAAGCCCACCCCATAGAACTGTTATTTCACTGACGTCCTCCTCAACTATTCTTTCGGATTCCAGCTCTTTGATAGAGTCGATATGTCCCACTTGCGTGTAAGATGCTACTGTACCGCTATCGCTGAATGAATATGATCTTTTATAAACAAGAGTTCCGAGATAACCGATCGGCAACCCCCTGATTTCTCTTGTATTGCCAATATTGATTGAAAAGCCGTGGTTCGGGGGAACACTACGTGATGTCGTATACATCGGAGAGTCAAACTTTTTTGTATAGGCGTCTAAGAGCGCCGCGGCAGAATCATCTTTCCTCGTTTCGCCTTCTGTTGGTGGTATTGTTTGATAATCGGATAGGCTCTCGTCGAGTTCGCGCGTACCATCATCAATTGCAAGCCAATCAGTTTTTCCTCCTTTGTAGGTAAGGAAATCATCGGTGCGAAGAACATTGGGTGCCAGAGATCCGGAGATCTTGGCACCGAATTGGAAATGGTCTGGGAACGCTTTGGTTTGAATATCAACGGCTCCGCCGGTAAAATTGCCTGGCCGGTCTGGGGTAAATGTTTTTATTGTATTAATATTCTCTATAACACTAGTTGGAAATAAATCTAATGGAACTGCTTTGCGGTCTGGATCCGGACTAGGAATAGGAAGGCCGTTAAGGAATGTTGTTGAGTATCGATCTCCTAGCCCCCTTATGTACACATATTTACCGCCAACCACCGTCGTACCTGTCACTTGTTTCATTGCGTCTGCTGCGTTTCCTGCTCCTGCACGCGATATTTCTTCCGCCCCAATGGCGTCACTGACATTAATAGCTCTCTGCCGCTCTTTCAACAACGCCGCATCCGTATTCCTCGCCGCAACCCCTCTAACCGCCATTCGCTGCATCTCTTTGAGGTCGCTTTTGCTCATGACGAGGTCGGCGCGGGTGAGTTGGTTTTGGGTGACGGTGAGGTTTTCGGTGGTGGCGTCCACGTAGCCGTCGTACGAAGCGACGATCGTGTATGTGCCGGGTTTCAGATCGGTGAGCGCGTAGTTGCCGTCGAGATCGGTGACATCTTTGATGCGGTCATCTTTGACCGTGACGGTCACACCGCTGAGCGGTTGCCCCTTTTCGGCATCGACCACAAGTCCGGCGATTGCTGTTTGGCCGGCGAGTTCCAGGGGCTTCACGGCTTCGCGAAGGTGCAGTTCCACCTGGGCGACTTCACCGGCCCAGACATCGATTCCATTGACTTTGGTGGTGTCGAACCCCTCCGCGAACGCGGCGACCGTGTAAATACCACTGGGGATATCTTCGAGGGTGAACGCCCCGAGTGCGTCGGTGACCGTGGCGTTGCCCAGTTCCTCGATGAACACGATCGCCTTTTCGAATGCCGCGCTGGAATCGGTCGTTACCGTCCCGGCGATCGACCCCGTCCCGGCGGCCGCCATCCCGGCGTCACGAGGAGCCAGACGAGGCTGAATCTTGGTTCGCTCCTTTTCGCGTACGGCAATATTCGGGATCACCGATGATTCATAGCCCCATTTGGAAGCAAGAGCCGTGTAGGAGCCCGGGGGGATAAGCTCGAGTTCGAATCGACCCATTGAATCACTTATTGCGCTGTATTCGGTATTGAGAAGAGATACAGTCGCCTTGGCAAGAGGCGCTTGAGTGGCGCTGTCG
>WJJU01000488.1 GCA_014729595.1 Chitinivibrionales bacterium | reverse complement strand
TCGTCGCCACGCTCGTTTGCGCCTTTTTTACTACATTCACCGGCGCCTCGGGCGTTACGATCCTGGCACTGGGCGCTCTGCTCGCTTTCATTTTAGTCGAAAACCGCTACCCGCGTTCTTTCAGTGTCGGACTCCTGACCGGTTCCGGGAGTATCGGTTTGCTTTTCCCCCCCAGCCTTCCCATAATTCTTTACAGTGTCGTAAGTAATCTGAGCATGAATGTAGGCGCCGAATATCGCGTCGACATAAAGCAGATGTTCATCGGAGGTCTGATCCCCGGAGCACTGATGGTGGGCACCGTCGCCGCGCTGGGAATACGTACCGCGGTAAAAAGCGACACCGTCAAAACACCGTTTGCTCCACGCAAGGCTCTCAAAGCACTCGGGGCTTCGGCGGGAGAGATTCTACTTCCGGTGCTTATCCTTGCGATGTTTTTCAGCGGCTTCACGACACTTGTCGAAACAGCCGCAATCGCGGTGCTGTTCACCCTGGTCTTAGAGATGGTGATTCATCGCGATATTAAGGTGCGCTCGCTCCCAGGTGTGGTGGCCCGCTGTGTTCCAATGATCGGCGGAGTGCTTATTATACTCGCCATCGCGCGCGGCCTTTCGTATTTCATTATTGATGCGCAAATCCCGATGCAACTGGCAGAATGGACCAGTACGCACGTTCACTCCAAATATGTCTTTTTGCTCGTGCTGAACCTGGCGCTGTTGATCACCGGCTGCTTTATGGATATATTCTCTGCGATTATGGTGGTCGTACCTCTTATCCTGCCGATCGGCGAAGCATTCGGCATCCATCCCGTCCACCTCGGAATTATCTTTTTGGCGAATCTCGAGCTTGGCTACATGACCCCGCCGGTGGGTATCAACCTGTTTCTTTCGTCATACCGCTTCGAAGAGCCACTGGTCAAGGTCTACCGACACGTGCTTCCATTTTTGATCGCTCTTTTGGTGACCGTCCTTCTGATAACCTATGTGCCGTGGTTGACAACGGGGCTGTTGAGGGTGTTTGGGCTTGAATAAGAGCTTGCTTTAAAAATGGGCATGCAGCACTAATCTAATCGTCTTTGCGTAGCCGTCTAAAAAGACCCCTTCGCGATTTCTCGTTTTTCTCTTCGGCCGCGGGTTCCGAAGAATCGGATCGAACCGTTGACCGGCTTTTTTCTTCGGAAGACATCGCTGCGGTCTGTTCCTCGGGCGAAAGCTCCTCGTCATGCTTGTCGCCCGCATTTGAAACAGTTTGTGGATTCTGCTGTTTGTTGCTTTGGACGGACTTATTCAATGTCGATGATTCTTGGGGGATAGTGTCCGATGCATTATCCGCCGTTTTAATCGTCAATTCGGACTTGGGGGCGACCGATGCATTCGGTTTCGGCGATGTCGTTTGAAGCGAAGGGCGAGGATGTTCCTTAGCCGCATCATTTCTCGTTTGTGTAGGTCGCGATTGATCATTTTTCGGTTTGCTTTTCGAAGGCGCCGTCGGTGTAAAGGTGGCTATAGTAGTCGAGGATTGCTTTTTCCGTTGGCTTGAGCGGCGCTTTGACTCGTTGGCGGCGGTTGAGCGCTTTTGACTTCGTGCCGAAGCCGCCCGAACATGTGAAGATTCAAGATTCGTCCGGCTTGTCCGTGGTCGCTCCCTTACCACGCGCTTGCGGGTGACGCCGGTCGACTTCGTCGGTTTATTTTTCGAAGCCGGCACCTCTTTTTCAGACAGCGTATTAGGGGACGCCGGATCAACCACCGATGTCCGCATAGACACGTTATCGTCCGCCTTCTCCCTCGATTCGACCGTTCGGGGCGCTTTTTCGAGGCGTACCCTTTTCAGCTCGGTCGACGATGAACCACTAAAAATTCTTTCCCTCAAGGTATAGAATTCCCCTTGGGTATACACGTACGTGACGGTCGCCGCGCCGCAGAGAACGCACAGTATCGCGATCGAAATGAAGACCGTTTTGCGTGAATTATTCTTTCGTGATACCGCCGGCGGCGTTTCCTCCACCGGTGTAGTGCTCGTCTCAACCGGCGCACCGTCGGCCGGCTCGGGTTGAGAACGGTGCGGTTCGCCTAAAAGGGCGTTTATTGCTTTGTCAATGTCATCATCGTTAATGTCTTTGTTGCCGGAGCCCGTTCCCACGGTTGTGTCATTTACCGTCTTAACAACCTCTCCTTTCCAAAGATTCTTGCCTTCGGTAGCGGCCTCCTCGCTTTGCCGCGGTTGTTCGACGGTGGGCGGGCCGTCGGTCAGTTGGTCGAACGGTGAAAATGGAGAACTATCGGAAGATTCATCATCGATTCCGAACAGTCCGGGCGCCGGCGCTTCATTGGAATTCATTTCCGCAAAGTAGCTCTTCAATTGCTTTACACATTCGGCCATGTAATAGTTTACTCGGTCCACACCGATAGAGCTTTCGACCACCGCGGTCATATAGGTGTTGGAGTCAACCAACGAGATATGTAGTGTCTTTTGCCCCCCGCGATGAACCATAGTGGTAAATTCTTTTTCTCCCACTACCGTGGCGATCACTCCGGTAGCGTTGAAGCTTCCGGTGACCAAAGCGGCGACACTCACCATATCCATCGATTGGGTTAGTCCCTGATACGTTATAAGCTGGCCGTCCTTACCGCTAAGCATGGCACAATCGAGCGGCACTGCCTTGATGAATTGGGCCAATATCCTGTTTAGATTTAGAATGTCTTCTCGGAAAAGGACTAAGTCATTCATAAGTCGGTCCCGGTTAAACGTTCAGGCATTCGCTTTTACCACGGTATTGCTTAAAGCCCGGAGAGATCATACCTATCCGGTTTGCTTTCGGCCTCTATCGAAAAGCGTGCCATCCAACCGGCAACCGAACCAACATAGTGCAAATAAACGGCTTACCAGAATGGATCGATACGGCAATCGTAGAATACGCACTCTCAAATTGAGAGTGTCTATCAATTTGAAATTTCACTATGATAGTGCGGAGGTGACGGGGGGGAACGCTCAGGGCTTGAGATCGCCCAGATCGATTACACGATTGTCGAGTCCTTTTTCGACGAATCGAATCAGGCGGGTGTTTGCCGGTAAGACCTCCGGAAACATGTCGGCCCATTCGATCAGACACACCCCTTCCCCGGCAAGGTATTCATCGAAACCGATCTCGATGAGTTCGGCGGGATCCTCGAGTCGGTAGAAATCAAAATGGTGAATGGGAAATCGAGGCGTGAGGTAGGTATAGACCAAAGCGAAAGTGGGACTACGTACGATTGTACCCGGCGCAAGCGCTTCGACAAATCCACGCACAAATTCGGTTTTGCCCGCGCCAAGTCCACCCACTAATCCATAAACATCCCCCCGTTCGGCGATACGAGCCACTCGTGCGGCAATCTGACGAGTCCCGGCTACATTGTTGCTCTCCACATCCAAGTTCGGTTACTCCCGCCGCTTTACGGTTTTTAGAGGGGTTGCAGCATAACAAAGGGCACAATCATTTCTTCGAGCGATATACCGCCATTCTGGAAACTGTTACGATACTGATTTTTGTAGTTCTCGAAAAGATCATGATGAATGAAATAGTAATTTTCGCGAAGAATCAGCCATGTGCTTTTGGGGGTCGGCGCCGGAAGCCTGAAACGCTGCGGTTCGGCGATGAATAACGCATGACGCTCGTCACAGCTTACCTTTTCGCCACACCGAAATCGAACCATTTTATCGGGGCCGTTGTCTCCATATAATTCGGTCCCTCTCGTGCACAGAACTCTGCCGTTTCCGGCCGTGAGCATTATCGTATAGCCCAGTTTTCCAAGCTCTTTGATAATTTGGTAAATATTGGAATAGAGAAACCAGGAATAAGTCAAACGCCGAAAAGCGCCTTCATCAGGAGCTATCTGCTGAACCACGCTTGCCGCCGAACGACTTTGAATCAGTAAGTCTATAAAATCCACCGTAAGTGCGATAAACTTTTTCTTGCTCAGAGTGCCGACTCGTCCCAAAAAATCTCTTCCCGCCTGCATATCACCGATTTCGGCGAAAACCATTTGTTTTTCGGGCTCATAGCCGGCGATTTCGAGTTTGTCACGCAGAAGTGCCTCCGACGGCGACGGTTCACCCTCGTCGTTCGCCTCCCCCAACACGGTTGACGGATATCGGTCATATATTTGATTGGGAAAAAGCCCCGAGAGCAACGCCAAACGCGTGAACGGTTTCGAGGTCGGCATGCAGGCATAGAACATCTCATGCGAGAGTGTGAAGTCTTTCTTAAGGAGAGGGGCGACGGCCATGAGCTGATCAAGACGGAGGCAATCCATCGCCAACAGTGCGATTTTTTCCCCCGCGACAAGACGAGGCACGACAAACATATCGAGTATCTGCGTGGCCAAAATCGGCGGGTCCTGGTTTCCGTGAGTCCACTCAACGTAATTTTCGGTCACGTGACGAGCAAACAAAACATTGGCGTCGGATTTTTGTCCCGCATGCGTCTGCCGCAAACCCTCATCGTCGACATTCTCCAACTCGAGGTCCCACCGGGTAAGATTTTCGTAGAGTCGCGGCCAGTCCCGAGCATCCAATTCGTTTTGCAGCGCAGCCCTATTCGCGGAGTAATTCCGCATAAAACGTTGCGCGATTCGAGTCGACAGTATTGTTTTGGAGTCAAGAAGACGCTTACACACCGACAGTATTTGGCTGGGATTGACCGGCTTTGTCAGATACCCGTCGATATGCCTTCCGAAAGCATCCTCCATGACCTGCTCTTCTTCGCTTTTTGTCACCATCACCACGGGTAAATCCGGATACGACTTCTTAATATCCTCGAGCGTGGAGAGTCCGTCTTTGCCCGGCATCTGCTCATCGAGAAGCACGATATCGTATGTCTTGGGCTTCTCTTTCAGTATCTGAAGCGCATCGTCCCCGTTAAATGACGGTGTTACACTATAGCCGCGTGTTTCCAGAAACATGATATGTGATCGAAGAAACTCGATCTCATCATCAACCCATAATACTTTCTTGCGCGCCATAGCCATGCATCACCTCTCACCGTA
>WJJU01000487.1 GCA_014729595.1 Chitinivibrionales bacterium | reverse complement strand
GTTCCGAACTATACGGTTGCGCCGGTTGTTATTTCGCTCGACCAGACGGACTATTATTCGCTCGAACTTGGTGTCGGTTACAGTTTTGTGGAGCGGGTGCGCGCGTTGTTGATTCTTTCGTATGCGAACCTGTTTCACCGCGGACATCGAATCACCCTTGACGGTGAGTTGTCGAGCATCGAGCAGCGGGGGGAATTGATCTATTCAACGCCGTGGTTGTTTATGGTACCGCTTCAAACCGAGTTGAGCGGTTACTATAGGAGGCATGATTTGCTTTTTTTCGATGTGCCGCTTGGGTTTACCGGAGAATTCGCGGGATTCAGCGCAACCGTAGGACAAGTGACCGAGTTTGGATTGTCATACGGTGTAGGTTTTAATTATGAGAATGTAATACGCCTCGCCGTCCCCGGTTCAGAGACACTTCCCGACAGTATTCCGGATAAAAACACCGCTTCGTTCGATCTCAATCTCTCATTGGATCGTAGAAACGACATATTCAGCCCTACACGAGGCTATTTGGCTCGCTCATCCTCGGAGTTTGCGGGGGTGTTCGGCGGGGCCACCAACCAGTTCGTAAAAGCGGAAGGTGAATTCAGTGGTTACTATAACATTGGGGATGCGCTCTTTTTTGCTTCGGGAGTTGAATTCGGCTGGGTGGGAGCCTACGGCGAGAGTGAGATCGTACCGCCGCAGGAGCAGTTTTTCGCCGGCGGTCCGGGTTCGGTACGTGGTTACGATTTCGAAAAGCTGATAATCGATGATCGGGGAAATCCGGTTGGTGGGAATGTTAAGTTGGTAGTTCATGTAATCGATTTTCGTTTCCCGTTGTTTTGGTGGTTTTGGGGGGCGGCTTTTTTGGATGCAGGGTATGTCTGGCAGGATTTGGAGTCGATAGACTTAGGGGATGTTAAATACGGCGCAGGTCCCAGTTTGCGTCTTATGACCCCGATTGCGATGGTGCGTTTCGACGTCGGCTTCAAACTTGATCCACTTGACCAAGAGGATCTGGTGGTCTTCTATTTGGATATTGGGCAGGCGTTCTGAATTACCCCGATCGTTGAACAAAAATCCGATTGATATGTATTTGGGCGATTGCACTATTGTGTCAAAGGGATATTTCCATTCGGGAAAGCCCCTCGGCATTCAGTCGCAACGCTTGCGCGGGACCCAATACGCGTTCACGCAAACCATCCCGGCACGGCTCTTGCACGCCACCGGCGCGAGCATGCTTCGGGCGGCGGTCCATCTTGGACTGCCGTGCTCTTTTCGGCCGTCATGGCCTTCGAGTCCCCTCTCCGCCCCACGCTTGTGCAAAGAGGGGGATATTTGAATGGTAAGCTCGGCCGCGTCTTTCGGCAAGCGGCGGGCGACCTCGATTCACGGGTCTTTTCTATCTTCGCTATTTCATTTCCTGTTCTTCACGCTCTCGCTTTGCCCGCACTTCTCTGCGCATTTCATCCGCCATTCGCTCGCGGTTTTGGGCCCGTTGCTCGGCGTCGGGCGCCGTCGAACGTGGTCCGGTTTCCTGCGCTCGGTGTCCCGATTGTCGCATCGTTGTCCGCGCTTCGGCGTCCTGTACTCCCCTTTCCGCCGGCATGTGCTCTTTTGATGCGGTGTCGGTATGCTCCATGCGCAGAATTTTCTCCGCCTTTTGTTCTCCGTATCGTTCCTTCATTGAATTCCGCCGTTTCCCATCCGTCGAGTTGCTATTCTTGCCGCCATTTTTGTTGTGTTTCACTCGGGATCCCTTCGATCGGTGTCTTGGTTAAGGTAATAGCTGTTTATAACCAAAAATATGCAAAGAAAGTGCCGGCATCGCTTGCGGGTACTGTAATCTCGATTCGGCTATGGAATGAATCTCCGTTAGTGTCGGCATACTCTTTGCGTTCATTTTGTGTAGAGGGAAGAGGTTGTGAACGCAGATCGCCGATTCGACAAGCCGGGAGCAAGTCATGGATACCAAAGAGTTGGTCAAAAAACTCGATTCGCTTCTTCGAGCTAATATCGACGCGGTGAATTCCGACGAGCAGGCTCTAAAGCGTATCGATCTGCCGGATGTTCGGGCGCGGATTCAGCGACACCACGAC
The DNA here is from genome assembly GCA_014729595.1 of Chitinivibrionales bacterium. Lineage (GTDB taxonomy): Bacteria > Fibrobacterota > Chitinivibrionia > Chitinivibrionales > WJMI01 > WJJU01. Next base: position 371 of record WJJU01000487.1, on the reverse strand, counting down.
GACCACCAGCGTCATGTAGACACCCTTTCGCGATTGATCAGGGAGCATGGCGGAGAACCAACCTTGCGTCCTCGTCGTTTTCGAGGTTTTCTCACCCGCGGATTCACCATGATTACGATTCAGGGGTTTGCCTCGGTAAGAAGTACGAGTGAAACGGAAGCGGCGCTTGATGCGATGGAGGGCAACGAGAGACTTATGTGTCGCGTCTATGCAGATGCGGTGTCCTGGGAGGTCGACGAAACAATTCACGACGTCCTTTGCGCAAACTATCACGACGAACGGGAGCACTTGGTTTATATCCAACGACGTCTTGAACACAAGATTGAAATTGACCCGTATCACCCTCACCGGACCGGCGCATGAATATTATC
>WJJU01000046.1 GCA_014729595.1 Chitinivibrionales bacterium | reverse complement strand
TGCTATACCTGCTGAATATAAGGGAAGAGCATCGGCTCTGGAAATGCATCAGATTGAATTGGGGCACAAAGGTGATTTTTTCGAGCAATGCGAAGCGGAAATTTCATTATATGATAATGATGATGAAAGTGTGGATTTTGAAATTCTGGGGAACGCGAATAATGAAGAGAATGTTTTCTGTCAAGGGCATGCGCGATATGCCGGGCTGTCTATTCCGAAACGGATTAACATAAAAGATCATATAAATAATGCTGAGAGAAATCAGAATAATTCCTCGCAAGAATGGATTATTCCGATTTCCGTTGTAGAGACTAACACAAATATTGTCATCGACCATGATATGCTGAAAATGGTTCTGCATACCGCGGAAAAAAAGATTGGACTTGATACTGGTGATATGCTCTCGAAAACCATACCGGATTCAATTGAGGCGGTGCGGATTTTCGGTCGTCTGGACGGTGAGGGATATGCTTGGGTGCGTAAAGGACCTCAAGGCAAAGGGATGCCCGAAAATATTATTGTTGATATTCATATAGTTGATACAAAAGGATGTATGGTGTTGTCGTTACTGGGAATGTGTTGGAGGCATGGTCAATATAGTATGGTGATGCCACCATCAAAGGAAAAAATTTCCAATAGTAACCGCTCGGTACCGGATAATATTAGACGCCCAAAGGGAGCTATGCATAAAATTGCGCCCTGGAGCGAACGCCTGCTGCCTGACGGGGCTGTAACGATAAACAAGCCTAAAAATATAGATTTGCAAACTCCTTTGAGAGTATGTGAACGCCGGGATATACAATCGCCGAAAAATAAACCGGCAATCCAATTGCCTTTATCGTTCTTTGGAAATAGGGCTAAGGATAAGACAGTCATAATGGCGGAAATTGTCACCCTATATGGGTATGAAAACGGCATATATTCCCTGCATATTGATACTCCGAATGAGCGGAGAAACATGCTAACCAGTGAATGTTGTGCTCACATGGTGGCGGCATTGGACGCGCTAAAAAGAAGAACAGATCTTCGCGTTCTAATCCTAACCGGAAAAGAATACTCCTTCCTTGAAGGTGGTACACATCATTACAATGATGCGCTTAAGTGCAATTTGTATAAAGCAATAGTGGAATTCCCGTTTCCACTTATAGCTGCAATGGAGGGGGATGCATTCGGACCGGGCTTTCTTATAGGTGCTTTATGCGATGTTATGATATTATGTAAAGATGCGGTATACGGATACACCAATCCTGAAGACGGTCTATTTCCTTGCGATGCGGAAGAAAGATTGTTTGTGGAGAGATTTGGAAGAGTGAGTGCCAAACGATTCCTATACTGGACAAGCAATGTATACGGTCGGATAATGGTTGAGCAAGGTGGGAAGTGCCCGGTCACCGAGCGAGAAAATGTTTTCGGCAATGCCAAAAATATAGCGGCGCAAATGTCTACGAAATCGCCAAAAGCCCTGTTTCTTTTAAAACAGCACTTAGCGCGCTCTATAAGTAGCCGTGCTTCGGCATTAGCCCGCAACGAGGCAATGCCCCTAAATAATTCTGAGACAATGCGCGAAGGAACAAATACCTTGGCGCATACGAAAGGGCATTTGCACATTGATGTACCGACTACCGGCGTTATGCTTGTTAAAATAGGCAAAAAGGCCTTGGGTCGGAGAAGGAATGAAATTGTGCGCGATATAATTGATGTGCTTGGAGATCAAAGCACGTTAAGTCAATACAAAGCGGCTGTGATTACCAGCGAACATGTCGGCTTTTTCCCCGAGAAAATAGGAAAAGTTCAGCTCAGCGAGATAGAAGAGTTAGAAAAAACGCTAAAAGGGGTTCCGGTACCGGTTATAGCAGCCCTTCCAAAAGGCGCAACGGGTATTGCTTGGATGATAACACAGTATTTTGATGTGACGGTCTATGGAGATTCCGCTTCTTATTCTTCTAAAGAAAATTTGGATGATAATGAAATAAAGCGTCGTGAGGAGAGAGTTTTTGCCTATCGACTTGGCGATGATTTCGGACGTGAAATCGTTTTAAGTGAGAAAACATACACGGGACAGGAAATAAGCACACGGCAGCCCGCCGCCGTCGTTGTCCCTGATGGTAATGTAATAACGGAAGCGTTGCTTTTAGCGGGTTTTTGGTCCGGGCTATCGTCTGAATTAATTCGTAGTTGGAAAAAGGGTGAGACCCGAAATATGATGCAATTCATTGAAACATATGCGAAAGACCAAAACCATACGGATTGCGAAGCGGATACAGTTGGAGTGAAAAGAAAAATACCCTTAAAGTCAAAAGCGGTTAAGGCAACCAGCTATCCCCCGGGTATCGTTTTAGTGACGATGGAGGACCGGGAATCGAAAAACATGTTTTCGGAGGCGCTTATTGCGGGAATAAAAGAGGTTTTCGCAATTTTAGAAGAAGACCGGAAGTACAAAGTTGTAATTATTACCGGATACGACCAATACTTCGCATCGGGGGGAACGAAGGAAAGCCTGCTTGCCATTCAAGAAGGAAAGACGAATTTCGCAGAAAATTACTTTTGCGATATTTGCTTGAATTGCTCCATTCCGGTAATTGCGGCCGTGAATGGACACAGTGTCGGTGGTGGGTGGACATTTGGGATGTATGCGGATTTTATCCTATTAAGCGAAGAGGGAAGATTTGTAAATCCTTATATGAATTACGGTTTTACACCAGGCGCGGGAGCAACCTATATCCTTGCGGAGAAGTTAGGGTGTGACATAGCTCGAGAATCTATGTTGACCGCACGCTACTATTCAGGCAAGGAGCTACGCGAGCGAGGAATAGGAATACCTGTTTTATCAAAGAGAGAAATAATTGCTGAAGGATTTGCCTTAGCTAAATCCCTTGCGAATAAGCCGCGCACTTTGCTCAGCGCTATGAAAAAGCAATGGACCGCGCATATGCACGAACCCCTTCGTAAAACCTTTGATTTAGAACTGGGTCTGCATGAAAAGACATTTGTTGGAAATGCAAATGTAATTGAAAAAGTTTCAACTGAATTTAATCTATCATCAAATTATGCAAAAGGGGAGATTAATAAAGAAAAATATAGTATCGAAAACAAATCCACCTCCGCCGTGAGCGTTCTTGAAACGAAAAGCGCATTTGAACAAGGAGATGAAAGACGGATACGGCATGTAAGCGATACTCTTAGAAAGCTTTTATCTCAGGAACTACATCTTCCCGAGAAAGAAATAGAGGATGACATACAATTTGTCGATCTTGGTTTGGATTCGATCAGCGGTGTAACATGGATGCGCAAAATTAATGAAACATTTAAAGTTTCAATTGAAACAACCAAAATATACAGGTATCCGACTCTGAAACAAATGAGCGGTTTAGTAATTGAAGAGATGTCTTCAGTTTATAATAATCGCGCACTAAATGAAATAGAGAAATCAACGAAGAAGAAAGCCGAAAACGTATCGAACGGTACGGCGGCGGAACTGCCGATAGGTGACATTCAAAAAAACGAAGTCACCTCTGCATTAAAATCGCTGCTTGCCGCGGAACTCCATTTGAATGAAAATGAAATCGATGAAGATGCTTCCTTCATAGACCTTGGTTTGGATTCGATTTCCGGCGTAACATGGATGCGTGCAATAAACAAGAAATTTAATACTTCAATAGAAGCAACTAAAATATACAGTTTAACAACATTAAAAAAACTAAGTATTCATGTGGGAGAAGAAGCCCGTAAACGCTCGAATTTTAGAATAGATAAAAGATATGAGAATTATGAGAAAGAAATATATAAGAGGAGAGATGAGCAGCCGCATTCTATACCTTCCGTATCAACCAATGCAAAAGAACTAACATCTTGGCGTACACTTAGGATGTCTAGAACGGGAAAAGCTATAGGCGATATGGTCAAGAGCATGAAAATAGCCGTAATTGGTATGGCCGGACGGTTTCCGCTTGCTGAGAATGTCGAGATGTATTGGCAGAATATTGCAAATGGAAAAAATTGCATACGAGAGATCCCGAAAGCCCGTTGGGACAGTGAAAAGTGGTACTATGAAGGAAGTCCGGTGAAAGGTAAAACAAACTGTAAATGGATGGGGCTTTTGGAAAACTATGATTGTTTTGATCCTCTCTTTTTCAATATTTCGCCTACGGAAGCCGAAAGCATGGATCCGCAACAGCGGGTTTTTCTTGAAACATGCTGGCATACGATTGAAAATGCGTGCTGCAATCCGCTTACATTATCTGGAAGTAACTGTGGAGTCTTTGTAGGATGTGGTCATGGAGATTATCATTTGCTGTCCAGAGATTTGCAGATAAGCGCTCATGGATTTACGGGCGGAGATACGTCGATTCTTGCCGCTCGAATCGCCTACTTTTTAAATTTGCAGGGACCATGTGTGTCAATTGAAACCGCGTGTTCCTCATCTTTGGTTGCGCTTGCAAGCGCTTGCGACAGCTTAGCATACGGTTCCTGTGATTGTGCGTTGGCTGGTGGGG